>CAMBDR010000043.1 GCA_945864765.1 Janthinobacterium lividum
ATGCGGCGCAATGCATTGCGCCCTACGGCTCCGTTAAATAAACAGCGGTTCCGGCTCCAGCGCAACGCCAAACCTTGCCTGCACATCCGCCTGAATTTGCTGCGCCAACGCCAACACATGTTCGCCACGCGCACCACCATGGTTGACCAACACCAAAGCTTGCTTGTCGTACACGCCCATCGGCCCCAAACGCTTGCCTTTCCAACCGCATTGATCAATTAACCAGCCCGCCGCCAACTTCACCGTGCCATCGGCCTGTTGATAACTCACCACATCCGGGAATTGCTGCTGCACCCGCGCAAACGCATCCGCTGTCAACACAGGATTTTTAAAAAAACTGCCCACATTCCCCAATACCGTCGGGTCCGGCAATTTGCGCCGACGGATGGCGCACACGGCAGCACTAATTTGCTGCGGCGTTGGATCGGTCAGGTGCGCCAGCGCTTGCGCCAATTCGGCATACTGTAAATTGGGTCGCCAATTTTGCGGCAAAGCCAACACCACTTCCAGTATCACCGCCCGATCTTTTAATTCGTGTTTGAAGATGCTATCGCGATACGAAAAACAACATTCACTGTTTGACAATACCACCGTTTCTTGCGTCAACCAATCAAAATAAGTGACGCTATGCAATACCTGTTGCAATTCCACCCCATAGGCACCAATATTTTGGATCGGTGCCGCACCCACCGTGCCGGGGATCAAAGACAGGTTTTCCAGCCCACCCAAACCTTGCGCCAAACACCATTCCACCAGGCCGTGCCAACTTTCGCCCGCACTGGCGCGCACCAACACCAGCCCCCCCTCATTCACCCCCTCAAGCACAATCCCGCGGGAGCACATCTGCAGCACCAAACCAGGGAAATCCTGGATCAACACCAAATTACTGCCCCCACCCAAAACCAAACGCGGCCAATTTTTTAGTTCAGGATCAGTGCACAACTGTTGCAAATCGGTTAAACTTCGCACTTGACAACCCGCACGTGCCTGAGCTGTCAAGCCAAGGGTATTGAGCGTGGTTAGCGGAAATGGGGTAAAGAGTGGGAGTGGTGTCGTCATGGGACGCTATTATCTCTCAATTCTGATTCAATTTCCCTTAAAATATTCGAAAATTGGGCTAGCTTTTTTCAGACTATTCCGTTACAATGTTGCTCATGGAAAAGTTTGAGGCGCAATGCACCATCCAAACTGTTCTGTACAAGGAAAATTATGCCGTCGTTTGACACCGTATCCGAAGCTAATATGGTCGAAGTCAAAAATGCTTGCGACCAAGCCAACAAAGAAATTACCACCCGTTTCGATTTTAAAGGCAGCGATGCCCGAATTGAACAAAAAGAACACGATCTTACCGCGTTTGCCGATTCAGAATTTCAATTAAGTCAAGTCCGTGATGTTTTAACCAATAAATTGGTCAAGCGAAATGTCGATGTGCGGTTTTTGGATATTGGTAAAATTGAAAAGATTGGTGGCGATAAAGTCAAGCAAGTCATTAAAGTTCGCAACGGCATCGAAACAGAAGCCGCAAAAAAGATTGTGCGCACCATCAAAGACAGTAAAATGAAGGTCCAAGCCAGCATACAAGGCGACGCGGTCCGGATTACCGGAGCCAAACGCGATGACTTGCAAGCAGCCATGGCCTTATTGCGTAAGGAAGTGGCTGATTTACCGCTGGAATTTAACAATTTCCGTGATTAATCAAACTGATGGGGTTTTACCATGGCTCGTTATTCTTTTCCGGCCCCCAAGCCCGATCCTAAAGATACGAAATCAGGCAACAGACCGGGTGCAGGTGATCCTTACCCGTCAGTACTGGAAATACAGTTTCCGCGCATTCTGGATAAAATTACCATGATGTGGGGTTTTCAAGAATTAAACGGCTATTTTGCTTCATTATTGCTCGATGATTCCGGGGCTGGCAGACAAGGTTTCCCCCCGGAAGCATGGGAAGAGATTCATGTTTTATCCAGCTTACATTTATTAATTGTTCCATCCAACAACCCATTTTAAGGAAAATTTACTTTATGCGTCTAGTCCAAGTGTGCTTATTCTCCCTCATCGCCATCGTTTCCACCATTAGCAACAATGCATCAGCCAGCCATGTCGGTGTCGTCGGTTTGTTTCAAGGAAAAGCATTATTGGTAGTAGATAACGCAGCGCCAAAAACCTATGCGGTGGGCGATAAGATTGCTGGCGTAAAATTAATCGCGGTCGATGGCACTGGTGCCGTTCTCGAAGTCGATGGCAAACGCCGCGTGGTTCCCTTCGGCAGCCATAGCAGCCAAGCCAGCGTCGGTTCCGGTTCCGGTTCCAGCACAAGCCAGTTCGGCAATAAAGTTACTCTCAATGCGGACAACGACGGCCACTACAATACGCAAGTAAGCATTAACGGCGCAAGTATGGCCATGTTACTCGACACCGGTGCCACCATGATCGCCTTGCCCGCCAAAGATGCAACGCGCATGGGCATCAACTACAAAAATGGTACGCCCATTCGCGTCAATACCGCCAACGGCATCGCTGCGGCTTACAAAGTCACGCTTGACAAAGTGCGTGTCGGCGACCTCGAAGTTCATCAGGTTGAAGCCGTTATTCAAGAATCTGGCCTGGATGTGGGTTTGCTTGGTATGTCATTTTTAAAGCGCACTGACATGCGTAACGAAGGCCAGCAAATGGTACTCACCAAGCGTTTCTAAACGATTGCGACGGACATCAGCATGGCCTTAAATGGCCTCTCGCTCCCATTTTCCCCCTGTTCGCAAAAAGGTTGTTCGTGTCAAAACACCAAATTTAAACACGAACAATCCGCCATTGGGGTAAAATGCACGCGGCCCAAATTTTTAATCATTCCATTTATCGGCAAGGGCTAACAAGATAGCTAATAAATGATGTCACATGGCCTGGGAGTGCAATGAAACGAGTTGACGATTTTCGCTTGGCGTTCGGCAAACAAGAATTCTTACCCATCATGATTGGTGGTATGGGGGTTGATATTTCAACTGCGGAGTTAGCGTTGGAAGGCGCGCGCCTGGGAGGTATCGGACATATTTCCGACGCCATGGTGCCCGATGTCGCGGATCGCCGCTTTGACACCCACTTTGTCAAAGATAAAACCCAGCTGTATAAATTTAATATTCTCAATCCCGATAAGGCGATTGTTCAATTTGATCTGGGACAATTGGAAGAAGCGACGCGTCTGCACGTAGGCCGCACCATGGAAGCCAAACGCGGCTCGGGCATGATATTTGTCAACTGCATGGAAAAACTCAGCATGAACGCGCCGCGTGAAACCTTGCGCGTGCGGCTGGCTTCGGCACTCGATGTCGGGGTTGACGGCATCACCTTATCGGCAGGTTTGCATTTGGGTTCGTTTGGCTTGATTGCCGACCATCCGCGTTTTCGTGATGCCAAGTTGGGCATTATTGTTTCTTCAGTACGTGCCTTGCAATTGTTTTTGCGTAAAAACGCCAAACTCAAGCGCAATCCCGATTACGTCATCGTCGAAGGCCCCTTGGCGGGTGGTCATTTGGGCTTTGGCATGGATTGGGCTGACTACGATTTACATACAATTGTTGCAGAAATACTACAATTTCTTAAAACAGAAGATTTACCGATTCCGGTGATTGCGGCAGGTGGCGTATTTACGGGTACCGATGCCGTTCACTTTTTGGAAATGGGTGCAGCCGCGGTGCAAGTGGCGACCCGTTTTACCATCACCCATGAATGCGGCCTACCGGACAAGGTCAAGCAAGAATATGTCAAAGCCAGCGCAAGCGATATTATCGTCAATGGCATTTCCCCTACGGGCTACCCGATGCGGATGTTGAAATCCTCACCGGCGATTGGCTCGGGGATACGCCCAGGTTGTGAGTCTTACGGCTACCTGCTCGACGCCACCGGATGCTGCGCTTACATTACCGCTTACAATCACGAAGTGGATACCCATCCGAATGAAAAACACATTGTGGTCATGGACAAGACTTGCTTGTGTACCCATATGCGTAATTTTAATTGCTGGACCTGTGGCCACACCACTTATCGTTTGAAAGATACCACGCACCAATTACCCGATGGCAGCTATCAATTACTTAGCGCCGAGCATGTGTTCCGTGACTATCAATTCTCGGTAGACAACCAAATCGCCTTGCCCGAACCTTTGCCTGCACCCGCGCCTGTACTGGCATAAGCCCATAAGCCCGCTGCGCCCACAAGGCGCAGTTTTTTTATCTCCTTTGAAAACCCACACTTTAGAGAAGAACAGAGTAGCCCATGACCACCTCCCCCTTTGTCCGCCGCACATTATTGCGAGCCTTCATCGCCGCCAGCCTGGCAAGTAGCAGCCTGATTGGCGTCGCCGCCACCATCGAACCCAACGAGCATTTAACTGCTTCCGGAATTCCACCAATTGCGCAGGAAATTGCTGACCGCGCAATTCAATACAATGATTTTCGACCGCGCACCCTGCTCGATTGGCATCCCAAACAACGCTGGATGTTGATTTCTACCCGCACCAAAGGCGCAACACCGCAATTGCATTTACTGCGCAAAGCCAAAGGCGAGCTGGAACAACTGACCGATTTTCCCGATGCGGTGAAACTGGCCCGGTTTGAGCCAAAAAATGGCGAGTACATCGTCTTTGAAAAAGATGATGGCGGCAATGAAGCCAATCAACTGTATCGACTCGATTTGGCCGGGGCCAAACCTGGTAGCAAACCCGCTATAACACCATTAACCGACGCCAGCGAAAAACACGCGTCCGGCCCCTGGAACCATGCTGGCGATCGTCTGATTGTTGGCTCCATCGCCCTGGATAAAACCGCTGTCGGTGGCAAACGCAATGAAATTCATACCGATCTCAGCTTGCTCGACCCCAAGCAGCCGCAAGCCAAGCGCAAATTGGCATCGCTGCCCGGCGGTGGCTGGGTTCAATTTGAATGGTCGCATGATGATAAAACCATCGTCGCCATCAATGAAAAATCAATTAACGAATCCGAAGTGTGGCTGATCGATGTTGCCAGCGGCAAGGCGCGCCAAATTTTACCTGCGCCAGACCAGCCCAAGGGTAACGTGGTTCGTTATGACCATGCGCGTTTTGCCAGCGACGACCAAAGCTTGCTGATGACTTCCGATAGTGCCGGTGAATTCCAGCAACTGGTGAAACTCGATTTGGCGAGCTTGCAAAGCAGCGTGTGGAGCGAGCCTATTCATTGGGATGTGACTCAATTGGAATTGGGCGGCAAAGGGCGGCAATTGGCGGCCACGGTCAATCGCGAAGGCTTGTCCGAGCTACATTTATTTGATGCCAAAAGTGGACGGGAATTGAAAACGCCCGACTTGCCAACGGGTGCAGTAGCACGCATGGCTTGGCATGCCAATGCCAGCGAACTGGGCTTTACGCTCAATAATGCGCAAAGCCAGGGGGAAGTGTATGCGTTGAACATCAAAACCGGCAAGGTTGAACAATGGACTACGCCGCACTCAACTGGCATTGACACCAGCAAGTTCCCTGCGGCTGAAATCATCCGCTGGAACAGTTTTGATCAACGCAGCATCAGCGGTTTGATTGCACGCCCACCCAAGGATAAATTCAAAGGCCCGCGCCCGGTCTTGATTTTGATTCACGGTGGCCCCGAATCGCAGGCCAAGATTGGCTTTTTAACCCGTTACAACTACCTGTTGGGTGAATTGGGCATCACCTTGATCCAACCGAATGTACGCGGCTCCGATGGCTTTGGTAAATCATTTTTGAAGCTGGACGATGGCCTGCTGCGCGAAGATTCGGTCAAGGATATTGGTGCCCTGCTCGACTGGATTGCCAGCCAACCCGATCTGGATGCCAAACGCGTGATGGTGGCGGGCGGCAGTTATGGCGGTTATATGAGCCTGGCCGTGTCCACCACCTATGCCGAGCGGATTGTGGGTGCGATTGATAGCGTTGGCATTTCGCACTTCGTCACTTTTTTGGAGCGCACCGAAAGCTATCGGCGCGATTTACGTCGGGTTGAATATGGCGATGAACGGATTCCCGAAATGCGTGCCTTCATGGAAAAAATTGCCCCGCTCAATAACGCGCAAAAAATCACCAAACCCTTATTCGTGATCCAAGGCAAAAATGATCCGCGTGTACCCGTCAACGAGGCAGAACAAATCGTGGCCAAAGTGAAGCAAAACAAAACCCCGGTTTGGTATCTGGTGGCCGACAACGAAGGTCATGGTTTCCAGAAAAAAATCAATGCCGACTTTAGCTTTTTTGCCCAGATCAAGTTTATGCAAGAGTATTTATTGAAGTAATCAGCGATCGGGCAGGGTATACAAGGTATTGGTTTTTTCCTTGCCCCGAATCGCAAATTCCCCCAGCAATTGCAATTGATGGCGACGGCACTGCGCGGCAGTGCCCTGGCCAATAATCACATCATGCGGCAAATCACGCGCCATGGTTTCCAGGCGCGAGGCCAGGTTCACGCTATCACCCACCGCCGTATAGATGCTGCGAAACTCGGTGCCAAAATCGCCCGCCATGGCGGTGCCACTCTCGATACCGATGCGCACCCGCAAGGCCGAAAAGCCCAATGCCTGGCGTTGCAAGCTAAAGGCACGCACCGCTTCCAACATTTCTTGCGCCGCCTCCAGCGCCAAATCGGCATGGTCTGCCACTGGCAAGGGTGCGCCCCAAAAAGCCACCAAACCGTCACCAGTATATTTATCCAGGGTGCCGCCGCGCCGGATCACCGGGCCGGTTAAACAGGCTAAAAAATCGCGCGTCAATTGCGCCGCCTGTTCCACCGAGAGCGATTCCACCTGCCCGGTATAACCTTCCATATCGGCGATCAGGGTGGTCACTTCACAGCGACTGGGGGCAAGCGGGTCTTGCAAATCGCGGCGCAATAATTCATCCACCACCGCTTGCGCCACGTATTTGCGCAAGGTGCCCAGCAAACGGCGCGATTTACTTTGACTCAGTTGCCAGTCAAAAGGCACGGCCACCGCCAATAAAAATAAATTCGCCATCAGCGGCCCGGTGGTAAGCAATTGGGCATCGTGCGCACTGATCCAATAAGCCAGCGGCAGCCATAGCAATGAGAGCAAAACCAATACCAATAAATTCAACAGCGCAGATAAACGCGATAAAGCCAACCAGACCAAGAGCGCCACCATGCAAGAATACAGGCTGGCCCACCAACGCCCCGGCCAAGGGTTGGGTGCCTGCCCGGCTTGCTGATCCAACAGCGAAGTAAGGGCTGCGGCGTGTACCATCATGCCGCTAATATTGGGCGAGAGCGGGGTCGCCACCCGGTCTGACAAACCCAGCGCAGAAGAGCCCACCAACACGCGCTTGCCCTGCAAACCGTCCAGCGGGAAGCGTTGGCGCAAAATATCAGCGGCGGGAATCACAGTATACGCATTCCACTGGCGGGTATAGGGCACCCGCCAAAAACCATCTGCCGCCAAGCTCAGCGCAGGCCCAGGCTCAGGCTGTCCCGGCTGACAACAGCCCAGCAACACCAGCGACAAGCTGGGATAACTGCGCCCTTCAAACCGGGTAAACATCGGCAAGCGCCGCAACATGCCATCTTTATCGGGCACAAAACCAATATTGCCGGCATGCGCGGCCAGGCGCAAGCCCTCATGATTGGCCACAAACCCGCTGGCTGGCACGCCAGTCGTTGCCAGCCCTGCAGCCACGCCTGTAGCCACGCCTGTAGTCACACCCGCAGCGAGCTTCACACCACCGCTGATATGCCCCACGCGCAAGGGCCGCGAGCCTTGATAATCAAACGCCTGTGCCATCACCAATGGCCCATGCTGCGCCAGCATGGCCAGGCGCATATCACCCGCTTCATCGGCGCGCTCGGAAAAAAACAAATCCAGCGCCACCGCCGACGCAGCATAGGGGCCGATTAATTGCTCCACCAATTCAGCCACACGCTGGCGCGACCATGGCCACGGCCCCAATTCGGTTAAACTGGCTTCATCAATATCGACCAACACAAAACGCGCCTCGGGCGTGGGGTCGGCGCGCCAGACAATAAAGCGGTCACGCAGCCATTCATCGGCAAAACGGCTGCCGCCGGGCAGGGGTAGCCATTGTAGCGATAAACTGATTAATAAGCCCACCAGTAAAATGGCGGCGCGCATGCGTGCAGCCAGACTGGCGCGCAAGGCAGAGAGGGAATAGGGGCGATTGGCTATCATTGTGCTATCTTGCCATACTGTTGCGCGCGCCTCAAGCCAAAGCGGATAAAAAAATAGTGCTGAATTAACACATCTGTTACTGGAAAACCCATCTCAAAAGCCAGAAATTAATCCTGTTATGTTATGATTCTTCATCAACTACACTATAACAGACACAAAATATCGGGGAACCATCATGAATAAACGTACTTTTCTTCAATATTTAGCATTCAATAGCCTGGCATTGGGTAGCGCCCATACCGTGGCGCAACCAGCATCCGCCCCTGCAGGCGCACCTGCGGCCGCACCTAAATCCCCAATTCACCATACCTTGGTTGGCTTGGATAGCGATGGCAAACCACTGTCCCTCGACAGCTTTGCCGGACAAACCTGTTTAGTGACCTTCTTCACCGCAGATTGCAATTTATGCACCAAAGAATTGAAATTAATGCGGGAATTTTACACAAAAAACCGCAAGCGCAATTTCACCTTAATCGGCGTCAATCTGGATGAAAAACAAAGCGACTTTGCCGAATACATGAAACTGGTTACCCTCTCGGTGCCTGCCGATGCCCGCTTTCCCATTGTATGGCGCAACGCACCCAACCACCGTGACAGTTTTGGCCCCATCAACCGCAAACCCACCCATTTTATGCTGGACAAAGCGCACAACCAACTGCTCAAACGCGAAGGCTCATTCCTGCCTAACGATTGGGATGATTTATGGACCATGCTGGGCTGAGTTGGCCTGGGTTGGCAAGTTCCAAACTGTTTGGATTTTCACACCAAGCGCAATATAGATTAAAATTGCTGTCTTTGTCATTGCCGACACATTATCGCAAGCGCCAGGCGCGCGATTGCGGCATGTCTGTTTGTCTACTATTTTGCCCATTGGAAAGAATTACAATGAAATCTTTGCATCGTTTAAGCTTGGTTGGCAGCGCCATCAGCGTCGCCGCCTTATTTGCCGCGCCTGCCACCCCCTTGTATGCCGCCGAATTTTCAGCCGCCATCGTGTATGACACCGGAGGGAAATTCGATAAAAGCTTTAACGAAAGCGCCTACAATGGCATCGTCAAATTCAAAAAAGCCAGTGGCGTCGATGTCAAGGAAGCCATCGTCAACAATGAAGTGCAACGCGAACAAGTGTTGCGCAATATGGCGAAAAAAGGCAGCGATATCGTGATTGCAAACGGTTTTAGCTTTACCCAATCGATGCAAAAAGTCGCGGCAGAATTTCCCAAAACCAAGTTTGTCTTGATTGATGCCGAAGTCAAGGCCGATAATGTATTAAGTGTGGTATTCAAGGAACACGAAGGGTCGTTTTTGGTGGGTATGGCCGCCGCCCTGTCCAGCAAGAGTAAAAAAGTCGGCTATATCAATGCCATGAATATGCCGCTGCTCAATGCTTTTGAATGCGGCTATGTGCAAGGTGTGAAATATATCGACCCGAAAATTGAAGTGCTCAGCAATGTGATCGGCTCCACCCCCAGCAGTTTTAATGATCCGGGGCGCGGCGCTGAAATTGCCAAGAGCCAATTTGATCGCGGTGCCGACGTGGTCTTTCCGGTAGCCGGGCCAACCGGTTTGGGCGTGTTTCAAGCGGCCAAGGATGCCAAAAAACTGGCCATTGGGGTCGATTCCAATCAAAATTATATTCAGCCCGGCGTTATTTTAACTTCCATGATCAAGCGCATCGATCAAGCGGTGTTTGATACCCTGACCTTGGCCCGGGCCAACACCTGGAAACCTGGTTTGCTCAAAATGGGCTTGAAAGAAGGCGGCGTGGACTGGGCTTTGGATCAACATAACCGCGCCCTGATTTCAGCGGAGATGGAAAAGAAAATTACCCAGGCGCGCCAACAAATTATCGATGGCAAGCTGGATGTGGTGGATTTCCGCACGAAAAATACTTGCCCGGTACATTAAATGGCACAAGTGATACAAGCACCAAACCACGCCAACGCTGCGGCTGCGGCGCTAAGCTTGCGCGGCGTCGATAAATCGTTTGGTACGGTGCATGCCAATCAAGACGTGTCACTCACGGTGACACGCGGCACCATCCATGGCATTGTCGGTGAAAACGGTGCGGGCAAATCGACGCTGATGAATATTCTGTACGGTTATTATCAGGCAGACCGGGGCCAAATTTGGGTCAACGGGCAGGAAGTGCATTTAAAAAACAGCCAACAGGCCATTGCACTGGGCATCGGCATGGTGCATCAGCATTTCATGTTGGTGGAAGACTTTACGGTGCTCGAAAACATTATTCTCGGCTCGGAAAAGCAATTCAAACTGGCCGCCAATTTAAGCCAGGCACGCAGCCATGTGGCGGCCATGGCGCAGCAATATGATTTGGGCGTGGAGCCGGATCGCCTGATCAACCAATTGGGCGTTGGCCAGCAGCAGCGCGTGGAATTATTAAAGGCGCTATATCGCGGCGCGCAGATTCTCATTCTGGATGAACCCACGGCGGTGCTCACGCCGGACGAAACCGATCATTTATTTCGCATTTTGCTGGCCTTAAAAGCGCAAGGCAAAACGGTGATTTTGATTACCCATAAATTGCGTGAGATTCTGGAATTTACCGATGTCGTGACCGTTATGCGCGGCGGTAAAATTGTTGATACCGTGGCCACCAGCAGCACCGATGCGGCGCGTTTGGCCGAAATGATGGTGGGGCGTAGCGTGGCGCAACCAAAGCGCGCACAGGCCAACGAGGTGACTAACCAGGTAAGTAAGCAAGCGGGCAATGAATCTGACCAAAACACCACCGCGCCACTGCTGGAAGTTCAGCAGCTCGGCCTGCTCGGTAGCCGGGGCGAGGTGCTGCTGTCCGACCTGAATTTTGCCGTCTATCCGGGCGAGATTGTCGGCATTGCCGGGGTGGCGGGCAATGGCCAATCCGAATTACTCGATATTTTATCCGGCATCAGCCAGGCCAGCAGCGGCAGTTTGCGTTTGCGCGGGCAAGTACTAAAACCCGTCAAACACGCCGCAGCGGCACAATTTCGCACCTTGGGAATTGCCCATGTGCCGGAAGACCGCCTGAAAAACGGCGTGGTAAAAAGCTTTTCCTGCGCGGAAAATGCCATTTTGGGCAGCCAACGCCAACCCGGTTTGCGCGCCAGTGGCAACTTGCTGGCACGCATTGGCGGCGCATTGGGCACCTTGTCGCGCCCGACCATTACGCGCCGCATTAACGATTATATTGCGCGCTTTGATATTCGCCCCCCGATCCCTGAAATGAAGATGAGTTTGCTCTCCGGCGGCAACCAGCAAAAACTGGTGTTGGCGCGCGAAATTGAGCGCAATGCCGATTTATATTTAATTGGCCAACCCACGCGCGGGGTCGATATTGGCGCGATTGAAATGATCCACCAAACCCTGCTCGATTTACGCCAGGCGGGCAAGGCGATTATTTTGGTATCGGTGGAACTGGATGAAATTATGGCGCTGTCAGATCGCATCATCGTCATGTGCGGTGGCAAAATTACCGGCTGCGTGCATGCCGCCCAGGCCGAGCGCGCGCAGTTGGGCCAAATGATGGGAGGAAAAGCCGCATGAGTGCGCAAATTTCACTCGACGCCCTGCCCCCCTGGGCCAGTATTGTGGTGCTACCACTGCTCAATTTAGTGGCCGCATTTACGGTGGCCGCACTGGTGTTGCTGGCGGTGGGCGAATCACCTGCGGCTTGTTTAAAAATCGTCATCGATAGCGCCCTGCTCTCTGGCAATGGCTTGCAGTTCACCTTGTTTTACGCCACCGGCTTTATCTTTACCGGGCTGGCCGTGGCACTGGCAATTCATGCTGGCTTGTTTAATATTGGCGGCGAAGGTCAGGTGTATCTGGCGGGTTTGGGCGTCACGCTGGCGTCGTTTCTGGCGGCCAGTTGGCCGGCTTGGCTGGCACTGCCGTTTATTGTGTTGATGGCCGTGCTGTTTGGTGCCGCCTGGGCGTTTTTACCGGGCTATTTTCAAGCGGTGCGCGGCAGCCATATTGTGGTCACCACCATCATGTTTAACTTCATCGCCAATAGCGTGATGAATTATTTGCTCACCAACCATTTGATGCAAGCGGGCTCGCAAAATGTCTCGACCGTGGATTTTGCCGCTAACACCTGGATGCCCGGTTTCAGCCAAATCCTCGGCTGGTTTGGCATGCAAGTTGCGCCCTCACCGCTCAACGCCAGCTTGCTGTTGGCCTTGCTGTGCGCCATTTTGTTTTATTGGTTGGTGTGGCGTACCCGTTTTGGCTATGAATTGCGCACCCTGGGCAGCAACCCGGACGCCGCCGTGTATGCCGGCATACCGGTCTCGCGGATGGTGATTGTGGTGGTGTGTGCCTCGGGCGGCTTGGCCGGTTTGGCGGCGGTGAATGATATTTCCGGCAGCGCCCATCATATGAGTCTGGGCTTTCCCAACGGGGTCGGCTTTATCGGCATTGCGGTTGCGTTAATGGGGCGCAACCACCCGCTTGGCATTTGCCTGTCTGCCCTGTTGTTCGGGGTCTTGATTCAAGGTGGCCTGGAGCTGTCTTTATCCAATTCCAACATCACCAATCATTTGGTATTTTTGATTCAGGGTTTGATTATCCTGTTTTGTGGCGCGCTGACGTATTTGTTTGTACCGCTGTTGGCGCGCTTGAATTTACTGGGCAATAAAGGTCAGCAAAAGCATGGATAGCCTCATCAGCATACTCGAAACCACCTTGCGCACCGCCACCCCGCTGGTCTTGGCGGCACTGGCGGGGTGCTTTGTGGAACGTAGCGGGATTATTGAACTTAGCCTTGAAGGCAAGATGTTGTTGGCTTCGTTTTTTGCCGCAGCGGTGGCGCATTGGAGCGGCTCACCTTGGCTAGGCGTGTTGGCTGCCTTGGGCGTGACGCTGGCCTTGGCGCTCATCCATGGCTTGGTGGTGATTACCTTTCGCGGCAATCAATTAATTTGCGGGGTTGCCATCAACTTTATTGTGGCGGGTTTAACGCCCGTGCTGGCCTTGGCCTGGTTTCAGGCCGAAAACGCCACGCCCCGACTGGAAGACGCCACCCGCTTGCGCGGTTTGGTGTGGCCGTGGGCGCAAGAATTGGCATCCGTGCCCGTGCTCGGGCCGCTGTATGCGCGGGTTATTTCGGGCCACAGCATCATCACCTACTTCATGTTGGCTCTGGTGCCCTTGGTCATCTGGGTGATTTTTAAAACCCGCTTTGGTTTGCGCCTGCGCGCCGCCGGGGCCAACCCGCATGCGCTGGATACCGCTGGCGTTTCGGTCGCGCTGACCCGTTATTTGGCCTTGCTGGCGGGCGCGCTGCTGTGCGGCTTAGGCGGCGCGTATATTTCGCTCTCCAGCAATAGCGGCTGGGTGCAAAACATGACGGCGGGCAAAGGCTTTTTGGCCTTGGCGGCGCTGGTGTTTGGCAAATGGCTGCCAGGGCCAACCGTGTTGGTATGCCTGCTGTTTGCCGTGACCGATGCGATGCAGGTGCGCATTCAAAACGTGGCACTGCCGCTGGTGGGGGTGATACCGAGTGATTTTATTCAAATGCTGCCCTATGTGCTGACCGTGTTGCTGCTGGCCGGTTGGGTCGGGCGCGCCCATGCACCCAAAGCGATTGGTGTGCCGTTTGAAAAATCGCTAAGTTTGGTCTTTAAGTTTGCTCAGGGGCAGTTTTGATTGCGGGTTT
>CAMBDR010000044.1 GCA_945864765.1 Janthinobacterium lividum
ACGATTCTACCTATACCGTCTCCATCGGTAATGGGCAACCGTTGGTGGTTGGTTCGACCCAGTTCAAGCTGGCGGCAGTGCCATCGCCGACCGATCTGACCCGTAACGAAGTGGGTTATGTGCTCAGTACCGGTACCAGTATCTTCCCGGAAAATGCCATCGTTGGCGGTAGTCTGGGTGGCTTGTTTGATTTTCGCGCCAACTCGCTGGACGTATCGCAAAACTCGCTGGGCCGGGTGGCACTGGGTTTGGCGACCACATTTAATGATCAACATAAATTGGGGCAAGATCAAAATGGCGCATTGGGCACGGATTTTTTCAATGCTGCCGTACCGAAAGTGACCCCCAGCATCTATAACGTGGGCAATGCGGTGGTGACCAGTAGCGTGGTGGACCCCAAGCTACTGACCACCAGCGATTATGAATTGCGTTTTGATGGTGTGAATTACAAAACCACCCGTTTATTTGACAATACCGTTTTATCGAATGGCACTTTGGCGCAGGCGCAAACCGCTTTGCAAGGCGATGGCATCGATTTTAACCTGGCACCGGGTACGACGCCTGTTACTAATGGGGATAATTTTTTAATTAAACCCACTGCCTATGCGGCGCAATTATTTAAAGTCAGTATTAATGATCGCGCCAATATTGCCGCTGCGGCACCCATCAGCACCGCGACGGGTGCCACTAATACGGGGTCGGGTAAGGTGACGCCGGGCTTTATTGATTCGACCTATTTGCCTGCAAATGGTGGTAGCCCCATCATCGCACCGGCCAATGTGACGCTCACTTTCGATAGTGCTACAGGAAGCCTGTCGGGTTTTCCTCCGACCCAAGCTGTTACCGTTACCACCAACGGCGTAGCGACGGTTTTCCCTGCGCCAGCAAGCCCCTTGGCTTATACTGCAGGTTCCCAGCTCAGTTTTGGCGGTGTCAATATCACCATTTCAGGCGTGCCTGCAAATAATGATACCTTCGTCATCAGTCAAAACGTCTCCGGGGTGGGTGACAACCGGAACGCGCGTGAGTTAGCTGCCTTGCAAACCAAGCCCTTATTGGAAAAAGGGTCGGCCACTTATCAGGGGGCGTATGCCGAATTGGTGAGTGCTGTTGGTAATAAAACGCGGGAAATTCAGGTGAATGATACGGCGGGCGGCACCTTTTTGGCGCAAGCGCAATTGGCAGCGCAAAATCAGTCGGGGGTCAATCTGGATGAAGAAGCCGCCAATTTGATTCGGTATCAGCAAGCTTTTCAGGCATCGGGTAAAGTCGCCCAGATTGCCAGCACTTTGTTTGATTTTCTACTGACTTTGGGTCGATAGAGGGGAATAATCATGCGTATTAGCAGCAACACAGTTTATGAAATTGGTATTTCGCAGTTAGGCAACTTGCAAACAAGCTTGGCGCGTACCCAAAATCAACTCTCGACCGGACGCCGTATCCTGACCGCCTCCGATGACCCCATTGCTGCTGCACGTGCGCTGGAGGTAACCCAGTCTGAACAAATTAATTTGCAATTGGCGACCAATCGGCAAAACGCGACCAGTTCATTGTCGCAAGTTGAGTTGGCCCTGGGTAATGTGACGGGCTTGTTGCAAGACGTAAAAACCTTGACCGTGAATGCGGGCAATGCCACGCTCACCGATGCCGACCGCAATTCGCTGGCGACTGAATTATCCGGGCGGCTGGATGATTTGCTGGGACTGGCCAATACCGCAGATGGTGCCGGGGGCTATTTATTTTCCGGTTTTAAGGCCAACACCTTGCCCTTTATTAAAACCCCAACGGGTGCGCAATACCAGGGGGATCAGGGACAGCGGTTTTTGCAAGTCGGTTCGACCCGGGAATTGCCGATTAGTGATTCCGGCAATTCGGTGTTTGAAGACAATATTACCGGCAATGGCACTTTTACAACCTCGGCCAGTAAAGTGCCACCGAATACGGGTTCGGGTATTGTATCGTCCGGTTCGGTCACGAATGCCGCTGCGCTGACGGGGCAAAATTATTCGATTGCGTTTACCGTGGTACCCGGCAGTCCGCCAGTGACCACGTTTGATGTGACCAATACCACCACCAATACACCCGTTTCAGTCGGTAACGCCTATGTGAGTGGGCAGCCTATCAATTTCGATGGTTTGCAATTTGACGTGCGTGGTATTCCTGCCAATGGTGATAGTTTTAGCATTGTTCCCAGCACCAAGCAAAGTATCTTTACCACCCTCACCGATCTGATTGGCGCTTTGCGTGCGCCGTCGTCGGGCGCAACCGGGCAAGCCAATTTGACCAATGCACTCAATGCGGCACATGACAATCTCAATAGTTCGCTTGATAATGCTTTATCGGTACGTTCCACTGTCGGTTCGCGCTTGCGCGAAGTGGATGCGCTGGATAGTGCGGGGCAAGATTTGAACATTCAGTACAAACAAACCCTGGCCAATTTGCAAGATCTGGATTACACCGAAGCCTTGTCAAAATTTGCCCAGACCCAAACCACGCTGGAAGCGGCGCAGCGCTCATTTATCAAAATTACCAGTTTGTCTTTGTTCAGCTTCCTGGGTTAAGCATTTTTGCGCGCTATCCCGTTTGCTGATCAAATCTGCAGCAGTTTTGCGTTACACTACGGCCTGATTGGATGGTGAAATACATGAGCTATGGTGGAACTCGACCTTTTTGAACGTGAAACGATGCAAGTGGCACCCGGCGCATATTATGTGCCGCGTTGGCTCTCGTTAGTGCAACAAGTGCAATTGCTGGTGCAATGCCGCCAGTGGGCGCGGCTGGTAGGCGGATTTACCGTGCCGCGCATGGCCGATGGCACGCCACTCAGTATTAAATCGGTGTTTCTCGGTGGCGATTTGCAGCAAGTGCAATCGCCGCTGTGGTCACAAACCCAAGTGTTACCGTTCCCACCAGAACTGGCGCAGATGGCGCAGCAAGCTTGTGCCGCCACCATGGGGTATAAGCCCGATTTTGCGCCCGACTCATCCATGTTGAACTGGTATGACCAGCATAGTACGCTGGGCATGCATCAGGATCGGGCCGAAGCCCAGGAGAGCATCGTGCGTGGTAGCCCGGTAATTGCGATCAGCCTGGGCGATGAGGCCGTGTTTCGCTTTGGTAATACCGTCAATCGCAACCGGCCATTTCAGGATGTGACGCTGCGTAGTGGCGATTTATTTGTCTTTGGTGGCTTGTCGCGTCTGGCTTACCATGGCATCGTCAAAGTATTTCCCGGCACTGCCCCATCCGAATTGTGCGCGCCCGATGGCCGCGCCTTCCCCGGTCGCCTGAGTGTCACCATTCGCGAAATGGGGCAGGGCATTTTGAATCCACCTCGACGTTCAATTGAAAAGGAAAGATTGTGACGCAAACCGAATCGACCCATGCCGCCAGCCCATCCCATGCAGCCAGCCCATCCCATGCAGCCAGCTTATCCCATGCAGCCAGCTTATCCCTTACGCCGGACTTGCCCCGTTGCGGCTGGGCCAACCCCAAAAACCCGCTGTATCTGCATTACCATGACCATGAATGGGGCGTGCCCTGCCATGATGAAACCACGCTGTTTGAAATGCTCAATCTGGAAGGTGCGCAAGCGGGTTTGAGTTGGGAAACCATTTTGAATAAGCGCGTCCATTACCGCCTGGTGTTTGATCAATGGGATGCCGAAAAGATCGCCGCCTACGATGCCGACAAAGTGGCAGCACTCTTGGCTGACCCCGGCATCGTGCGTAACCGCTTAAAAGTGGCGGCCACCATCAGCAATGCCAAAGCGTATTTGCGATTGCGTCAGGAATGCGGCAGTCTGGATGCGTTTTTATGGCAGTATGTGAACGGTCAGCCAATTTTAAACAAGGTGGGCAGCCTGCGCGAGATACCCGCCAAAACCGCGTTGTCGGATCAAATTTCCAAAGATCTGGCCAAACGCGGTTTCAAGTTTGTGGGTTCTACCATTATTTATGCGTATCTGCAATCGATGGGTTTGGTCAATGACCATACCCATGATTGCTTTTTGTGCGCCAGCTAGCGACCTACCGCATATAAAATCGCATTATTGATCGAATACACGATACCATCCGGGCCAATCAGGGTCGGTGTATAGGCTTGGCCAATACCGCTATTGAGACGAATTGATTCTGAAAAAGTATTGCTGCGCATATCCCAGCGATACAGCACACCATCTTCATTATTCATCAAAATCGATTGGGTTTTCGGATCCACCACGGCGGTATTGACACACCATTCGCGCAAGCCGCCGGGGGTGGTTGCATCCAGCGTGGGGCCAAGAATGGTGATGACTTCTTTCATCACCGTGGTCGGGTTGGCTGGTGAAAATTGATCTGGTTGTTGCCCGTTTGGATCAAGAATCGCCATCCGGTTTTTACCGTCACCCGTGCCCGAGCCAAAATAATTGTTGTATTTGGTGAGCAGTAGATAGCTGGAGCTGCCAAGGTAGGAGGGCACCATGGAGGCGGGGACAATCGAGGGCGTATCGTCCCAGCCAAACGAGCCAGGTGTTTTACTGGTGGCGAGGCTGGCATCAAAATGCAACAGCCAACCACGCGAATTGTGGTTGTTGAAGCGCGTACCACTCAATACGCCGTAATACACATCACCATCCGGCCCCACAGTGGGGGATGCAGTCGAAATATCGCTCACCTGGGCGAGTTGACCGTCGGACGGGTTGCGCAGTTGCACCTTGGCCTTCAGGGCCAGCGTGGTGCTATCCAATGCCAATAAATAGCCAGTTTGCGGCACGCCAGGGGTGGATACGGTGTTGACGCTGATATACAGGGTGCGCTGATCGAGCGACAAGGCGGGTGCCGCATTGGTGGCAACTTGTCCGATAGCGGCATCACCCGCTACCGTACTGGCAGCCATCACCGTGGACGTGCCATTGCTGGCAACGCGAACGATGCCGCTTTTTAAATTGGCCGGGTTGCTGCCAGTCGCAATAAAGCCAAAGAATAGATTGCCATCACTATCGAGCGTGAGTGGGGTGTTAATCATCACACCCGCATTAAATGTGGCCGGGGCTGTGTTGTACACGCTTTCGCCATAAAAAACCAGCGTACTCTGGCTACCCGTGCCATTGTCGGCATTGTCACGCAAGATCAGCCTGCCACCCGCTGCCGGAACAATCACCCGGTTATTGCGCGTGAGGGCGATATTCATGCTCGGCGTCCAGGAACTGCTCGGTAAAATGTAATCGGTATCCATGCGCCAAATCACAGCCCCGCTGCTGCCAGAACGGGCTTCAATCCGGAAATTACCTGCGTCCGTGGTTTTGACCGGAACCAGCACCGTGTTGGCGGCGGTAATGGTGGGGGTGCCATAATGAATCAATAATAAATCGCCCGCGCGCCGGGGCGGCACCAGATCAACCGGGGTATTCCATACGATGCGCGACAAGGGTTGGCTGGCAATGCTGCTCAGCGCGCTATGTTGTGGGTTGCCCGCGTACTGCGTCCAGACTGGCGCGGCACCCACTGGCGTGGGGGTGGGTGTCGGCGTCGGTGTAGGTGTTGGAGTGGGTGTTGGCGTGGGCGTGGTGGTTGTGCCGCTACCGCCGCCTCCGCCGCCGCATGCCGTCAGCACGGCGATTAAGGCGAGGGGGAGCAAGAAACGAGCTTGATAAATATTCATTTTATTTTCCGAATTCAATTAAAATGCCTGAATGAACAATCGCATCAGTGCGATAAAAGCTGCTGTGCAAATGGCCTGATTTTTTTATTTTTCGATTCTAACTGAGTATGAGATTAATTTTACTAATTTGTAGTTTTGCTGGATTTTTGACTGCTTGCGGTGGCGGTGGTGGTGTCGGCGGTGGTTCTGGATCAAATAGCAATAATGTGCCAGGGCTCCCCACGCCGGGCACTTCCCCCGTGCCCACCAGCCTGAGTTTAATGGCCCAGCTCGGAGAAAAAATCTTTAATGATCGCCATCTCTCCGGTTCGGCCCGTATGTCGTGCGCCACTTGCCATGAGCCGGGATTCTTTCATGGCCCGCCCAATGCGCAGCCAGTGCAAGTAGGCGGCCAGTTTGAAACCGAATTTGGCGTGCGTGCCGCCCCCTCGTTGCGCTATTTGGAGCGCAACCCGGCCTTTACCTTGGGTTCTGGTCGGGCTGATGAATTGCGCGGTGGCTTGATGGCCGACGGGCGCGCCAACACCCTGGCCCAACAGGCACGCTTGCCATTTTTCAATGCAATTGAGATGGATAATGTGGATGCGGCGGATCTGGCGCGCAAAGTGCGGGCTTCGGTGTATGCGGATTTGTTTGCCCAGGTGTTTGGCAATAGCAATTCTGGTAGCGTAGCCGATGCCGATACCACACTCATGCAAATCCAACAAGCTTTGCAAGCGTTTCAATTGGAAGACCCGCGTTTTCATCCCTACGACAGCAAATATGATGGGTATCTGGCCGGGCAAGTGAGTTTGACTGCAGCCGAACAGCGTGGCCTGCAAGTATTCAATGACCCGCAGCGTGGCAACTGCCATGCTTGCCATAGTTCGACCAGTAATGATGGCAAACCGCCCTTGTTCACCAATTTCTCCTATGCGGCGTTGGGTGTGCCGCGTAATCCTTTGATTGCCAAAAATGCCGATGCCACTTATTTTGATTTGGGCCTGTGTGGCCCCAATCGCAGCGATTTGAATAATGCGCAATATTGTGGTTTATTCAGAACGCCCGGTTTGCGCAACGTGGCCAAGCGGCCGAGCTTTTTCCACAATGGCGTGATGCACTCATTGTTGCAAGTTGTGCAGTTTTATAATACCCGCGACACCCAACCCGAGCTTTGGTATCCCAATCTGGGCGGGGTGGCGCTGGCGGGTAATGACCCTGGCTTGGCCCAATTTGGTTTGGTGAAAACAGCGTATCGTGGTGGTCAGGTGTTGAAGTTTGATGACTTACCGCTACCATATCAACCCAATATTAATGCCAGAGTACCATTGGATGGTCGTGCGGCGGGAAGTCGGCCTGCCATGTCCAACCAGGAGATGAAGGATTTGGTGTGCTTCTTGCAGACTTTGACCGATCATTACCAAGCCGCTGCCGTAGCGCCCGATGTCGATTGTATTTAGCATTGAAAGAGGCAAGTGTGCATGATTGGCGGACTAAAAATGTAAAATTTCACGAAAATTGCTGCATGACTGGTGCCAGAGTCACGCGTCTCGCATAAAATGGGAGGGTGTTGGCAGCGTGCCAGGTTGCGCTGTCGCACCACTCGTTGGGTGGGCTTGCTGTGCCATTCAATTACCCTTTGCCTTAAGAGGAATCCTGAATGACGTTTCAAGTGGAATTCTTTGCACTCAATGAGCAGGTGGCGCAAATCGAGGCTGATTTGCCCATGGCTACAGGCGCTGAGCGGCTGCGATTATTGCTCAACCTCGCCTGGCAGTTGCGGCAATCGGATACCCGGCGCTGTTTGAATCTGGCTGATCAGGCGCAATCCATGCTTGGAGCGGTGTTTGAAACGGTGTCAACACCTGGGCGGCAAGCTGTCGATGCGCGCCTTACCTTGATTCGGGCACAAGCGCAATCTCTGTTGGGCGAGTTGGCATCGGCTAAAACCATGGCGCTGCAGGCGCTGCAAAGTTTTCAAAGCAAGAGGGATGCCCGCGCCTGCGCGGATAGTTATTGCTTGCTGGCATCGATTGCAGAACAACAAGGTCATTGGGATGAAGCTGAAGCGGCCAGTCAGGCCATGCTGTGTGCGGCACTGGAGAGCGGCGATGTGGTGCGTCAGAGCGTTGCCCATGCGTTGCGGGCGCGTCAAATTGCACGGCGTGACCCGGTTGCTGCCCAACGATATGGCGATACCCAATTTGCCATGGACAGCGCCGACCAGCACCCGGCGGCGGCATGCCGGATAGACGCCATGTTGGCCTGGTTGGCCTCACAAAAGCGCGACTATGTTGCCGCGATTGGGCATTGGAGTCGCGCCTTTACGCTGGCATCCGGTTGCGGACAACTGGTTTGCGCGATCGAGTCGGTTTGCCGCATCGGTGAGCAATTCAATCAACTGGGCGAATATCATACCGCCCTGGCGTGGGGCCAGCGCGGCCTGGAATTGGCGCGTCATGCCAACTGGCCAGCGGCCTTGTGCGCGGCCTTAAACCTCCATGCTGAAACCTTGCGGCATATGCAACGCTTTGATGATGCCAGCCAGTTGTTGCGCGAAGCGCTCGACCTCATGGCAAACCAGACTGACGGGCCACTGTATGCCAGCGCCTTGGTTCAAATGGGTGAAGTGGCGCTTGACCGCAAACAATATACCAGTGCGTTTGATATCTTCCAGTCTTTACAGCAAAGCGCCCTGAGCCATGCTCCGGGCAGCTTGCTGTTTGCGGCGCAATATGGGCAAGCCCGGGCCTTGTTTGGTTCAAGCCAGCCGCAAGCGGCGTTGCAAATGGCCAAGGCTGCCCTGGCTGCCCTGGAGGAAAGCAAAACGGATGCGCAAGCGCAAATTGCGGCATTGCGCCTGATTGCGGAGATTCATGCCCGCACCCCATTGCCAGCACCACCCGAAATAGAGGAGCGCAGCACCGCCTTGCATTACCTGAACCGGGTGCTGGCAATCTCGGCCAATATTGCCGGCTACATTTTGCCGGGTGATTTGCTGGACATGTTGGCGCAAGAATACGCCAAACTGGGCGATTATGAACAAGCCTGGCAATATGCGACAAAAGCTGGTTTGGCGCGCGAAGAAATCCAGCAACGTGATGCGGGCCACCGCGCCGCTGCGATAGAAGTGCATCACCAAACCGAACGCGATCAGGTTGAAATGGCGCATCAGCGCGAATTGGCGGCAGAAGCCAAGCGTGCCGAAATCTTGCGCCAAACCAGTGAAACCCTGGCGCATTTGGGCGCGATTGGGCAAGAGATTACGGCCCATTTGGAAATTGACCTGGTCTTTGAATCACTCAAACGCCATGTGCAGCACTTGCTACAAGCGGAGTATCTGGCCATTTTTGTGACCGATCCTGACGGCTTGTCGGTGCAAGCTTTTTGTTGTGTGGATAATGACAAAGTGCTGCCCCGGCAGCGGCTGGCGATTGATAACCCGATCAGCGATGTAGCGCGCTGTGTGCGCGAGCGCTCTGAAATCGTGGCCGATCAAGACCCGGATTTGCCCGATCCGCGTTGGATTTGGGATACGCCACCCACGCAAAGCCGCCTGTTCTTGCCCCTGTGCCAGGAGGAAAAGGTGCTGGGGGTGATTACCATACAGTCACGCCAGCGCCACGCGTATGGCCCGCGTGAACAATTGATTTCCCGCACCCTGTGCGCCTACACCGCTATTGCCCTCTGCAACGCCAGCGCGCACGGCGAACTGGCCAAGGCGCATCAGCAATTGCAAGAAACCCAGCAGCAATTGGTGTTGCAGGGCAAAATGGCCGGTCTTGGTACGCTCACTGCCGGGGTGGCGCATGAAATTAACAATCCAACCAATTTTGTTCATGTGGCGGCACAAAACCAGCAGGTGGATTTGGCCGAGTTTGCCCAATTTGTCACCGATTTGGTCGAGCAAGACGCAGGGCCAGAGATCCTGGCCGCGTTTCAACAGCGCTTTGATCGCCTCTTCGAGAATGTTTCGACACTGCTCAACGGCACCGGGCGCATCAAAGGCATCGTGCGTGATTTACGTGCCTTTACCCGCCTTGATGAAGCCGAAAAGAAGGCCGTGCGTTTATCCGGGTGTTTGCTTTCGACCCTCAATCTGGTGCGCGCCACCTGGCTGGAAAAGGTCGAATTCATCACCGATTTTAAAGATGACCCAAAGGTTGAATGCTGGCCCGCTTTGCTCAATCAGGTATTCATGAATTTGCTGGTCAATGCCTGTCAGGCGATTGATGAAAAACTGCAAAAAGATACCCGGGACGGATGCGCCGCAGAGCGCGGCAAACTGTGCCTGGGCTTACATCTGAACCCGGAGCAAAACCGCATTCTGATTACCTTTCAGGATAGTGGCATCGGCATGGACGACGCGCTGTCAAAGCGTATTATGGAACCCTTTTTCACCACCAAGGCCGTGGGTGTTGGCACCGGTCTTGGTTTGTCGATCGCATTTGGCATCGTCCAAAAACACGACGGCCGTTTGTGCTTTGCATCGACCCCCGGGGTGGGTAGTTGTTTCACCATTCAATTGCCTTTGCATTCTTAAGGAAGATCGGGATGGAATTCTTCGCACTCAATGAGCAAGTGGCGCAGATCGAAGCGCAATTGGCGAGCAGTAACGAGGCCCAAGCGCCCCTGCTCATGCTGGCCCTGGCCTGGCAGTTGCGCCAGCGCGATACCCATCGTGCGCTCAAACTGGCAGCAAAGGTGCAAGCCAAATTGGCTGCCACGCCGGAATTGGCGCAATTGCCGCCACTGGAACTTCAACGCAGTCAATTGCGTTTGCTGCTGATCAAGGCCGAGATTTTGTTCCTGAAAGCGGAGTATGTGTCCAGTCAATCCCTGGCGCAACGCGCTTTGCAAGGATTTATCAAAATTAATGATGGGTTGGGGGGCTTCGATGCGCATTGGTTATTGGCCTGGTTGGCGCACGAGCAGGGTGACTGGGTCGCCAGACGCCGGGCACTGGAAGCGGCGGCGGTGATGAGCGCCGATCCGGTGCGTACCATCGTCGCCGAAACCACGGCCACCAGCTTTGCGATGACGCTCAATCCGGCGCGCGTCAAGCAGCAATGGGGTGCGCAGTTGGTGGTTGGCGGCGGTGATGTGCATCCGGCGGCGGCATGCTCGATGCAAGCCTTGCTGGGTCAGGTTGCTCTCGATACCAATGATAAAGTGCAAGCGATTATGCACTTCAGTGCCTGTCATGCCTTGGCCTTGGCCAGTGGTCAAATGATGCGGGCCATGACGGCAGCGCTTAAAATTGGCGATTTGCTGTCCAGTTTTAGTGTGCTCCACAATGCCCTGGAATGGGTGCAGCACGGCTTGACGCTGGCGCGCCACGGCGGATGGAGTAGTTCAATCAAGAATGCGTTGGTTGCCAACTCGGCCATCCTGGCTTTGCTCGCGCGTGAGCATGAAGCACGGGACTTATTACGCCGCGCCATCGCCATGCCAACCCCGGCTCATCCCCTGGGCCAGCGTGCCGCCGTAAAAATGTTAGGTCAGTTGGGGGGGCTGGAGTTGGCCTGTCAGGACTATGCCGCCGCACTGGAAATTTTCCAACGGCAGGAGCACAGTGCGCGCGATCTGGATTTGGCCGATTTGCAAACAGCGGCCCAAACTGGCCAGGCACGTGCTCTGTCGCACATGGGCCACAGTGAGCTGGCGCTGGCCATGGCCCAGGCTGCGCTGCTTAATGCCAAACCCGCAGGCCAAATTGAATTATTCCAGTTTATGGCGCAAATGGTCACGCGCCATCCACAGTTACCGCTGCCTGCGGGCTCAATCAGTGCCGCCAGTGTGCCACTGCATTATTTACATCAGGCACTGGCCTTAACAGGCAAGGTTGGCGAGGTGAGTGATGATTTACTCGCAGCGCTGGCGCAAGAATATGCCCAAATTGGCGACTACCTATCGGCCTACCGTTTTGCCGATCAAGCCAATCGGGCGCGTGAACAGCGCTACGGCCGGGAAGCGGCCAATCGCGCCTTGGCGGTGCAGGCGAGCCAGCAATCGGAGCGAGTCGAGGCGCAAGACATGCATGCGCGCCAATTGGCGGCCGAAGCCAGACGTGCCGAAAGCTTGCAAGAAACCAGTGCGATTTTGCAACATTTGGGCGCAATCGGGCAAGAGATTACCGCCCACCTGGAAGCGGGTTTGGTGTTCAATGTTTTGCAAGCCCATGTAAGGCACCTGCTCGATGTCAGTTTTCTGGCTATCTTTTTGATGGATGAAGATGATGGTGACGATAATGAGGCCATGAGTTTGGCCTTTGGTCGTGACGATGATGAAGCGATGCCGCCGCTTCGATTACCGATGTCCGATCTTGACTCGCCTTCGGTGCAGTGCGTGCGTCTTCGGCGTCAAATCCTGGTCAATCATGATCCCGAATTAAATAGCCGCAACTGGGTTCCCGGCAAAATGCCGACCTTGAGCCGGATGTCGGCCCCCTTGTGTCTGGAGGAGCGGGTGCTGGGGATGATTACCATTCAATCGCGCAAACAATATGCCTACGGTGAGCGCGAACAATTGATTTTTCGCACCCTGTGCGCCTACACCGCGATTGCCCTTTCCAACGCCCAAACCCATGGCGAACTGGCCAAAGCACATCATCAATTGCAAGAAACCCAGCAGCAACTGGTGCAACAAGAAAAAATGGCGGGCTTGGGTGAATTGACTGCCGGTGTGGCGCACGAAATCAACAACCCCACCCACTTTGTTCATTTATTGGCGCAAACCCAGCAAGTGGATATTGACGAATTTCAGCAATTTGTGGCGCAGTTGGTGGAAGCCGACGCCGCAGCCGAAGTGATGGAGGCATTTGATGCGCGCTTTGCCAAGTTATCGAACAATGTCAGCGTCATGCTCAATGGCACCGTGCGCATCAAGCATATTGTGAATGATTTGCGCACTTTCACTCGCCTTGATGCGGCAGAAAAAAAAGCCATGCAGGTGGCCGATTGCATTCATTCCGCGCTGCATTTGGTACGTGCCAGTTGGCTGGAAAAAGTTGAATTCATCACCGAATTTGAAGACGTGCCGGACATTCAATGCTGGCCTGCCTTACTCAATCAAGTGCTGATTAATTTGCTGCTCAATGCTTGTCAGGCGATTGAAGAAAAACAAAAGGCGAGTGCGGCAGATAAGCCGGAATCCGGCAAATTGTGGCTGCGCCTTGCGCGCTGTGGTGAAACCCGGCGGGTGTGCATCGCGATTGAAGACAATGGCATTGGCATCCCTCTGGCCCACTATGCGCGCATTATGGAACCGTTTTTCACCACCAAAGACGTGGGTGTGGGCATGGGCCTGGGTTTATCCACCGCGTTCGGGATTGTGAAAAATCATGGCGGCGAACTTAAGTTTAGCTCCCGGGCGGGGCAGGGCAGTTGCTTCATGGTTTATTTGCCCATGGGGTTGGCAGATGAGGCAGATGAGGCCAATGAGGCAGCAAATCAGGCAAACCAGGTAGTCTAAAGAATTGGCACCATCTCGAAAGGATGCATCATGGAATTTTTTGCCACCAATGAGGATGTGGACGCGCTGGAACTGGCGTTGCAAGCCGCCACCGGTGCGGCCCGTGTGGCCAACCTGCTGGCCTTGTGCTGGCATATGCGCCAGCGTGACTGCGCGCGCGCCTTGCAATTGGCCGATGAACTGGAAACCTTGCTGCCCGATAGCCATTTACCGGAGCCACAAGCGCAAGCCATTTTATTGCGCGTAAAGCTGGTGCGTGGCGAAGTACACTGGTTGTTTGGTGAAATTGATGCGGGCGAAGCGATGGCGCAAGCTGCCTTGCGCGGCTTTAAACAACTGGAAGATGCGATTGGCTGTGCCGATGCGCATTGGCTACAAACCAGCCTGGCCTATTACCACAGCGATATTGAGCGGCTCGATACCGCACTCAACAGTATGGCGCGTAAAGTGGTGGAGTATGACCCAGTGCGTAGCGTCATCGCCCAGGCGGCAATGGCATCCGATGCGGCTTTTCGCGATTTGGCTGCGGCCAAAGCACACTGGAACTTGCGCTTGGCCAGCCGCAACGTACCGCGCCATCCGGCGGCAAAATGCTGGGCCGAATATTTTTGGGGCGTGATCGCCTTTCTTTCCAGCGACTACCTGCTGGCCATTCGCCATTGGAGCCAATCCCATATGCTGGCCAATCAAACCGGGCAGGTTCGC
>CAMBDR010000045.1 GCA_945864765.1 Janthinobacterium lividum
CTAAAGTAACAGGAAAGTTAAATCAGCTATCGCCCTCACCCGCAAATCTTAAATCCAAGGAATCGCATTGGGTATTGGCACTGCTGGTCAGGTCAGCCGGATCGCGCTGGGAAAGCAGCAGCACCGATAGCCAAAGCGGTCCGGATTCCTTAAGCTCGATCATCATCTGCCGATTGAATTCGCCATCTTGCTCTGACGAATGGATAATCATGCGCTGCCCTTTGGCATTGGCTGAAACCAAGCCCCAGCAGGCCGGATTAGACACTAATATGGATCCACGAAAATCAAAAATCAGGGTTTCGGGTTGGTCGATCTGGATATCCACCTCAATATCGGCCGAGGCAGATTCAATCATATTTCCAGGGTCATTAGCATCATTAACAGAGATAAGGTCGTCAAAGAATAACGTCAAAGCACTAAAATCGGGCGTTGAAGTAGCGTTAATCTTAGCACCACGGCCTTGCAAGTATTTAAGTGTTGGCATGTTTTCCTCGGCAATTGAGACGATTATTTGGGTATATCGCAGATTTTATTTTGGAAACATTGCCACATAACATCATGCATAATAGAAAGCAATTTTCACAAGATTGAATAAGTATAAACCCGGAATTTTTCGCGTGCAAGGATAACAGCCAACAGCATTATTGAGCGAAAAGGGAATGTATGAATTTACCCACAGCGAGTAAATCGGGGCTGGCGGGAGGACTAAGGGGGGAATTTGCGGCAGACATCGAATATGCCTGCCGCGAAGGAAAAGTTTTAAAACTGTTTCAAAGTTACTTCAGTTGATCATTCAATAAATTTAATATTTTGCTGGCATTGGCCGAAGTCGCTGGCTTGCCATCGTTACCCAGGACAAATACTTGCGTCGTGTTCGCATCCGCACCCGACTTCACAGCAACCTGGAATTTTTCGCCAGCTTTGTCTTTATCCGACTTACCAAAGCTGAACAAGCGCCCAAAAAATCCTTTTTCTGCTGCCGGTTTGCCTTGCGCATCGGTGCCCAAATCAACAAAGCGCACAAAATAAATGCCTTGAATCCGGTCACGGTCTTCCACCGTAAAGCCAACCCGATCCAGCGCCAAGCCAATGCGTCGCCAAGCGCGATCAAAGCCTTCATCAACTTCCACAAACGTCGCATTCGGTGCCTGCACCAATTTGGCATGCAAGGCTTGTGGCGCAGCACCCTTAACCGCTGCCGTGGCCGCCTCTTTGGCTATGCCCAAACGTAACATCAAGCGGGTTAAAAATTCGGCTTCCAAACCAGGGTCGGCGGCGCGCGCAGTCCAGGAGGTAGTATCTTTGAATTGTCCAACCACGACTTCTTCAGCACCGCGATGGCTAATATAAATCTCGGTGCCACCACTTGGCGTGCGCTCCAAACGGGTACGGAATTTATCACGCTCACCGGTTGAATATAAGGAATCCAATACCTTACCAATGGTGTTGCGCAAAATGTCTTGCGGGATTTTGGCGCGGTTTTCCGCCCAATCGGTTTCCATGACGCCGACATCCGGCAACTCGGTATTGATTAAAAAGCCGGAATCTTGCCAGAATTCTTTCACCAATGGGAATAACACTTCCGGCTTTTGATTGACCACCAACCAGCGTTGATTGCCCGATCGTTCGATGCGGATTTCACCCACGGACTTGGGCGCAACCTGGTTGCTACCCTGTGCCACCGGTTCATTCACACCACTGCCCTGCGCCCCTTGCTGCTGCAAAGAATAGCTCGACGCAGTGGCCGTACCACGATTGGTTTCAGGAATCGCATAGCGATTTTCCTTTTGCAAACGGGTTAAGTCGGGCGGCACGTCCAAAGGCTGGGCTTTGCCCGAGCTTTTATAATCAACCTTATCACCAAACAAGGAACCAATCGAGTTACAACCCGATAAGCTGACAACGCTGGCAAGAACCAGTACAACCGCGCCAGTTTTGGCGACATTCTTTGGCATCATGGGAAAATACTTTTTGTGAGATTTATTGCTAATAGTCATATTCTTACGCAAGAGCGCTAAAATTCCGGGGAGCAAACAAGTTGCCTATTGTAATACACCTGCCTGCTTTAATGCAGCCAAAACGCGTGGCTGATATTGCGCAGCCAAAGAAACCAGGGGCAAACGAATACCGCCTTCCATTTTGCCCATTTGCTGCAAGGCCCATTTAACGGGAACCGGGTTGGGTTCGAGAAATAAATCTTCATGCAAGGCCAGTATGCGATTATTAATCGCAATCGCGCCGACGCAATCACCGCGCATGGCCGCTGCACACATTTGCGCCATCAAACGCGGTGCCACATTGGCGGTCACCGAGATATTGCCATGTCCGCCGCATAACATTAGCGCCATGGCGGTGGGATCATCACCAGAGTAGACCGCAAAATCTGCCGGAACACCACGCAATAATTCAACATCACGGCCAATTTTACCGCTGGCTTCTTTCACCCCCACAATATTGGGAATGTGCGCCAGACGCAAAACGGTTTCATTATTCATATCGGCCACGGTGCGACCGGGTACGTTATATAAAATAATAGGAATATCAACCGCTTGGGCAATGGTCTTGAAGTGTTGATACATGCCTTCCTGGCTCGGGCGATTGTAATAAGGCACCACCGACAAACAAGCATCGGCCCCGGCTTGCTTGGCAAACTGGGTTAAACGAATCGCCTCAGCCGTGGCATTGCCACCCGTTCCCGCAATAACAGGCATGCGCTTATTGACGTGTTCCACTGTAAACTTAATTAACTCACAATGTTCCTCCACCGAAACGGTAGACGATTCACCTGTGGTGCCAGCGATAACAATACTATCAGTGCCTTCTGCTATGTGCCAATCAATTAATTGACGTAGTGTTGGAAAATCGAGACTGCCATCCGGATGCATAGGTGTTACGATGGCAACGATGCTACCCTTAATCATGGAGAACATGGTGAACTTATTTTGAAAAGAAATAAAAGCCTGATTGTAGCCCAAGCCACGTAAATACGGTGAAATACAAACTCAAATCAAGCACGAATCAAGCAAAATCGGCTACCAAGACCCGGCCAAAGAGCCGGGTAACCTCGGGCAAAACTGCTTAACCATAGCTGACACCAACGGCTTCGCGTACATCGCGCATGGTTTCTTGCGCCAATTTACGCGCTACATCACAACCATCGGCAATAATCGCACGCAACAGGGACGGATCATCCAGATATTGCTGGGCGCGTTCACGCATCGGTTCTTGTTCCTTGATGATGGCATCAATCACTGGCTGCTTGCATTCCAGACAACCAATTCCCGCCGATTTACAACCCTTGACCACCCATTCGCGGGTTTCCTGGTTGGAATAGATTTGATGCAATTGCCACACCGGGCAACGCTCGGGGTCGCCCACATCGGTGCGACGCACCCGCGCCGGATCGGTTGGCATGGTGCGGACTTTTTTGGTGACCATCTCCGGTTCTTCTCGCAGGGCGATGGTGTTGCCATAACTCTTGGACATTTTCTGCCCATCCAGACCCGGCACGCGTGAGGCGGTGGTCAAACGCGCTTGCGGTTCGACCAAAATCAATTTACGGCTACCTTCGAGATAACCAAATAAGCGTTCGCGATCAATCATCGACAAGTTTTGCGCCTCATCCAACATGGCTTTGGCCTGTGCCAGCGCTTCGCCGCTGCCATCTTGCTGAAAACCGGTGCGCAATTCAAGATACAGTTTGGCGCGTTTGCTGCCCAGCTTTTTGACCGCTTCCAGCGCTTTTTCTTCAAAGCCCTTTTCTTTGCCGTAAATATGATTAAACCGACGCGCAATTTCACGCATCATTTCAACATGGGGCACTTGGTCATCGCCAACCGGAACATCGCTGGCGCGATAAATTAACACGTCTGCCGCTTGTAACAAGGGATAGCCCAAAAAGCCATAGGTCGCCAAGTCTTTCAGCGCCAACTTTTCCATTTGATCTTTATAGGTGGGCACCCGCTCCAACCAACCCAGCGGTGTGGCCATCGATAACAACAGATGCAATTCGGCATGTTCAGGCACTTTGGATTGGATAAACAGCGTCGCTTGCGATGGGTCTACCCCGCTTGCCAACCAATCAATTAACATTTCCCAGGTACTGCGCTCGATAATCGAGGGATCATCGTAGTGGGTGGTCAAAGCATGCCAATCAGCAACAAAAAACAAACAAGGCACTTCTGTTTGCATTTTCACCCAGTTTATCAAAGCACCATGATAGTGGCCAAGATGCAAGGCACCGGTGGGGCGCATGCCAGAAACAACGCGAGCAGGATACATATCGATCAATTCAAAAAGGATAGCAAAGGAAAGCAGATTGTAGCAGAGTCAGACGAAAAAACCGCAGCGATGTGCATACGCCGATGCGTCTATAAACCAAACAGGCTGGCATCACCCCGCCCTTGACGTAACAATTGCGGCTCGGTGCCGGTTAAATCGATCACGGTGGTGGGTTCCATACCACAGGCACCGCCGTCAATCACCAACTCAATAAAATGCTCCAGCCGTTCGCGGATTAAATCGGGGTCATTCAAGGCATCTTGCTCGCCCGGCAAAATCAGGGTGGTACTGAGCAAGGGTTGCCCTAATTCTTCCAGCAAGGCGCTGACGATGCGGTGTTCGGGCACGCGCAAACCAATGGTTTTACGGGATGGATGACTCAAGCGGCGCGGCACTTCCTTGGTCGCTTCCAGAATAATCGTGTAGGGGCCGGGGGTGGCGGCCTTGAGCATCCGGTATTGCCGATTGTCCACCCGCGCATACAGGCTGATTTCACTCAAATCGCGGCATAGCAGCGTCATATGATGGCGCTCATCGACGCCACGCACCCGGCGCAAGCGTTCGACGCCAGATTTATCATCGAGTTGACAGACCAAGGCATAACATGAATCCGTTGGCACAGCCAGAATGGCCCCGGATTGCAGCAATTGCACCGCTTGCTTGATTAAACGCGGTTGCGGATTATCGGGATGGATTTGGAAGAACTGACTCATGGCACATCAAGGCCGGGGCAAGCCGGACAAACGAAAAGCGCCTATTTTACGCTAACTGAGCGCCAACTGACACAACTTGGCATTAAAAACCATAATCGAATGTTATTTTTAAAACCAGTCGTGCCAAATTGGCGTCAGATTGGCGGGCAAAGGCGGTAATTTACCGATATCGACGCGCGATTCGTCGGGCGCGTGGAAATCCGACCCCACTGACGCCAAAAAGCCATAGTACTTGGCCAATTTGGCAAAACTCTGGAATTGATCGGCACTATGGCTGCCCGTTACCACTTCAAGGCCCACCCCACCCAATTGTTTAAATTCATCCAGCAAAGCCCCCAAAGCCAAATCGCTGAGCGGATAGCGCCCCGGATGCGCCACCACGGCCTGGCCGCCGGCGGCATGAATCCAACCGATGGCTTCGCCCAAGGTGGCCCAATGGTGCGGCACAAAACCGGGTTTGCCCTCCACCAAATAATGCTGAAACACGTCATTGACGCGGCTACAAACTCCGCATTCAATAATGTAGCGCGCAAAATGGGTGCGTGAAACCAGATCAGGGTTGCTCACATATTTGAGCGCGCCTTCAAACGCATTGGGAATGCCAGCGTCCGCCAACTGGGCCGCAATCGCGCGGGCGCGCGGCTCACGCCCGGCGCGGGTGCGTTGCAAGCCTTGCACCAGAGCAGGGGTATTTTCATTAATCTGCAAACCAAGCACATGGATGGTTTGCCCCGCCCATGAGATCGACACTTCCACCCCCGGCACATGGCGCAAACCCAATTCTTGCGCCACTTGGCGCGCGCGCGCAACACCGACAACTTCATCATGGTCGGTCAAGGCCCATACTTCCAGACCATTGGCTAGCCCACGCGCTGCCAATACCGCCACATCTAAGACTCCGTCGGAAATATTTGAATGAGTATGCAAGTCAATATTTATCATATGACAACCTACGGCTTGTGGATGAAATGAGCGTTTATTGTACGCTGAAATGAAAGACATTTGACGTACCACCCCAGCCGAGCCATACTAAAGCCAGGGTCATCAGAAAAACGGACGATTTTCCTTTTCATTATTCGCTTGGTACTTTTATCGATGATTAACGAACAAGACGGCAATCGACAACAACTTGAGTTGTTTTTGGAACACACGGCAGTGGTGGCTTGGCTCAAAGATGAGGCAGGCCGTTTGGTGTTTGCCAGCAACAACTACCTGCGCCAATTTGGTTGGACACGCGAGTATGCCTATGGCAAAACCGAATACGAGCTGTGGCCCGCGCCTGAAGCGGATTGTTATCGAAAAAATGATTTAAAACTGCTAACCCAAGAAGGCCCGATCGAAGTGATTGAAAAAGCCACTGCCGCCAATGGTTCGGTTTCATGGTGGTTTGGTTCCAAATTTTTATTTTCTGATGAAACCGGACAACGCTTTTTTGGCGGCGTGGCCGTGGATATCACCTCGTGCAAGGAATCGGAATTATTGTTGGCCGAAAGCGACGCCCGTTATCAGGCTTTACTGGATGGCTCGTCCGATTGGATTTGGACGCGCAACCTGGAATTCAAGCTCAGTTACAGCAATAATCGCTCGACCCCGATGTTGGGTTTTTGTACCAACGAATTGATCGAATTTGCCCCCACCGAACTGATCCATGCCGATGATCAAGCCAAGGTACACAGTGCCTTGCATCAGGCGGTGCAAGCCAAAAACGGATGGCGCGGCCTGGTATTACGTTGGCGCACCAAGAGTGGCGACTATAAAACCCTGGAATCGAATGCTTCGGCGATCTTTAATCTGGATGGCGAGTTGATCGGTTTTCATGGCATTGACCGCGATATCAGCAAACGCGCCGCAGCCAACGAGGCCGAGCGCCTGCGCAGCAATATTCTTGACAGCATGCCAAAAGGCATCGTCCTTACCAGGGTCAGAACCAAAAGCATTATCTACACCAATCCGCGCTTTGACGCTTTACTGGGTTATGCCGCAGGCGAATTGATCGGCCAGCAAATCAGCACCATCAATGCGGCGACCGATAAAAGCCCGGAAGGGATGGCGCATTTCATCATCAGCGAACTGGAAAAGTCCGGGGTGTGGAGTGGCGAAGTGTATTGCCAACGCAAGGATGGCAGTCAATTCTGGGCCTTTACGTCGGTATCCAATTTTATCCACCCGCAATATGGCCCGGTTTGGCTCTCGGTGAGTGATGATATTACCGAACGCAAATTGGTGGAAAATGATTTGCGCATCGCCGCGATTGCCTTTGAATCGCAAGAAGGCATGACCGTCACCGATGCCGATGGCACGATTTTACGGGTGAACCGCGCGTTTACCGACATCACTGGCTTTGGCCCCGCAGAGATTATTGGCCAAAATCCCCGAATTTTGCGTTCCGGCCGGCACGAACCCGAGTTTTATAGCCAGATGTGGCAAAGCCTGTTGCAAAACGGCGCGTGGGAAGGTGAAATCTGGAATCGCCGCAAGAATGGCGAAGTCTATCCGGAATACCTGATCATTACGGCGGTGCGTGACAGCGCTGGCAAGATAACCAATTACGTGGCGACCTTTAACGACATCACCTTAAGCAAAGCCGCTGCGGATGAAATCCAAAATCTGGCTTTTTATGATCCCCTCACCCTGTTACCGAACCGCCGCCTCTTGCTGGACCGTGCCAAGCAAGCCCTGGCAGCGAGTGTGCGCAATGACACCTCGGGCGCGATTTTGTTCATCGATCTGGATCATTTCAAGATGATCAACGATACGCTCGGCCACAGTATGGGCGACCTGTTATTACAACAGGTGGCGCAGCGTTTAAGCGCTTGCGTGCGCGAAACCGACACCGTAGCGCGTTTGGGCGGCGATGAATTTGTCGTCATGCTGGAGCGCCTGAGCCGGGATATGCTGGAATCGGCCACCCAAACCGAAACCGTGGGCAAAAAGATTCTGGCGGCACTCAACCAAACCTACCACCTGGAAACGCATGAGTTTCGTTGCGCCGCCAGCATTGGTGCCACCCAGTTCCACGGCCACCAAATTAATCAGGACGATTTGCTCAAACAAGCCGATATTGCCATGTACCAGGCCAAAACGCTGGGGCGCAATATGATTTGTTTTTTCGACCCCCAAATGCAAACCCGTATCGCGGCGCGCGCCGCGCTGGAAAACGAATTGCACAAGGTATTGGGGCAACACCAATTATGCCTGCACTATCAGGTTCAGGTCGATCAAAACGGGCTACCCATAGGCGCAGAAGCCTTATTGCGCTGGAACCATCCACAACGCGGCTTGGTGCCACCGGCCAAGTTTATTCCGGTGGCCGAAGAATCGGGCTTGATTTTACCCATCGGCCAATGGGTTTTAGAGACCGGCTGCGCCCAATTAAGCGCCTGGCAAGATGACCCGCTCATGGGGAAACTGGAGTTGGCCATCAATGTCAGTGCCAAGCAATTCCACCAGGCTGGTTTTGTCAGCCAGGTCGAGCATGCGCTACAACACCATGGCGTGAATCCGCGTCGCCTAAAATTGGAACTAACCGAGAGTATGCTGATCGATAAAACCGATGTCACGATTCAAACCATTCAATCCTTAAAAGATATTGGCATTCAATTTTCACTCGACGATTTCGGCACCGGCTACTCTTCGCTGCAATACCTGAAACGGCTGCCGCTGGATCAATTAAAAATCGATCAATCGTTTGTCCATGATTTGGCCGAAAATGGTAGTGACCGCGCCATTGTGAAAACCATTATTGCGATGGCGCACAGCTTGAATCTGGATGTCATCGCCGAAGGGGTGGAAACCGAAGAACAACACGCTATTTTGCTCAGCAAAGGCTGTAGCCGTTTTCAAGGCTATTTGTTTGGCCGACCTGTTCCGATTGGCGAATTTGAGTTGGCGCTAAAATCACAGGCTATGCCATGAGCATGATTACGATGGTGACGGCATTCTTGCGAAGTTGTCGAAACCGATTTAGCCGCGCCAAACGCTCATTAAAGAGTGCCATTATTTTGGGTATTGCCTTGGGCATTTTACTGCCGGCGCTGGTGGTCGGGCCGATTCTGGCACTGGATTCGTATCAGCGTGAAGTGGATCAACGCGTACACGCATTGCAACAGCAATATGGCACCATGCTGGAGCAAACCATGCCGGGACCGGTTTGGCATGTCGATAAGCAGGCGGCGCAAACCTTTATTGATTCGGTCATGCTTAATCCCGATGTCATCAATATCACCATCGAAGATGCCTCGCTGGGGCGATTTCTCAGCACCGAAAAACCGGAGCGGCGCGCTGGCACCGTGGTACGCCAAACCCGCAAGCTGGTGTGGCATGAAAAACTGATCGGGCGTGCCCATATTGAAATGAGTACCGCCTTTGTGGAACGGCAATTTCTGATCAATACCTTCAAAGTGGCGGCGGGTTTGCTGTTGCAATTGGCGATTTCGTTTTTTCTCCTGTTGCTGTTATTTGAACGCCGCGTGATGCGTCCGCTGCGCACATTACAAGACGATGCCCAGCGTCTGGCACAAAATGATTTGATCCACTCGGTGCATATTCTGCGCGATGACGAAATGGGCGATTTGGCCAGCACGCTGGAGCAAATGCGCGACAAATTGAATCACTATATCGAGCAAATCCGCGAATTTAGCGCCACCCTGGAACACAAGGTCGAAGAACGCACCGAAGCCTTGAACCAGGCCAATCAAGGCTTGATGGATGCCCTGACCCACTTAAAAACTGCACAGGATGAAATTCAGCGCTCCGAGCGCATGGCAGCGCTTGGCTCCCTGGTGGCGGGTGTGGCGCATGAACTCAACACCCCGATTGGCAATAGCATTACCGTGGCCAGCACCTTGCAAGACTTGGTGCGTCAATTCAAGCAATTAATGGCAACGGGCTTAAAACGCTCGGATTTGGATAATTATCTGGAAAACACGCAAAAAGCCGCCGATATGTTAATCCGCAATTTAAACAATGCGGGCGAGCTGATTGGCAGTTTCAAACAAGTGGCGGTAGACCGCACCAGTGCCAAACGACGCCAGTTCGATTTGGACGAAGTGATCGCTGAAATCATCATCACCATGCCCCCCGGCATGAAGCGCAGGACCCATCATATTAAAAGCCGGATTCCACCCAGAATAAGGCTCGACAGCTACCCCGGCCCACTGGGCCAAATCATCGGCAACTTAATTAACAATGCGCTCTTACATGGTTTTGAGCATCAAATCGATGGCACCATTACCATTAGCGCCACCGCCCTGCTGGGCCATCAAGTCGAAATCATCATCGCCGACGATGGTTGCGGCATCCCGGATGGCCATCTCAAGCGCATCTTTGACCCGTTTTTTACCACCAAACTGGGGCACGGTGGCAGTGGTTTGGGTTTGAATATTGTCTACAACCTGACCACTCATGTATTGGGCGGCACAATCCGGGTGGAGAGCGAGCAAGAGCGCGAGCACGGCACCCGGTTTATTCTGGTGCTGCCTTTTGTGGCACCGGAGGCGAGTATGGTCGAGCCGATTTAATTGCAAATCTCAAATAGACAATAAGTGTGGCGGCATAATCGATTTGAGTAGCGTGGGCACCTGTGCCCACGCGTGAATGCTCGATTGCGCTCAATTTAACTTCAGCGGCGTGCCCTTGAACGACCCCAAAGCACTCGCCTCAATTGCCACCATGGTCGATTTGATGGTAATTTTGGCGGGTTCAATCAAAATCGAACTACCGCCCACCTTGAATTCAATCGAAGTTTTGGCTTGCACCTGCGAAGTGGTGCCGACATCCATCGCATGTTTGCCATCAATGATCACGCTCATATCCTTGATAACATGCACGCTTTGATTATTGCCCACTTCAATGCCTTGATTGTGTTTGATTTCCACCGTCTGGCTACCCGGCTCCTTGTACTCAAACCCCACCTTCAAGGTATCGTTATGTTTCACCACGCGGTTATGGTCTTTTTCTGCTTGCACAAAAATCTCTTCCGCGCCTTTTTTATCTTCAAAGCGCAATTCGTTAAAGCCCGAGCCGCCCTTGCTGCTATTGGTTTTAATCGTGCTGCGGGTTTGGTTGGCGGGTAAGTCATAGGGCGGCATGGTGTCGCTATTGTAGACGCAGCCAATAATGAGTGGGCAATCCGGGTCGCCTTCCAAAAATTCCACCACCACTTCCATGCCGATACGCGGAATCATCATCGCGCCCCAACGCCGCCCGGCCCAGTTTTGCGCCACCCGCACCCAGCAGGAACTCTTTTCGTCTCTTTTGCCTTTGCGGTCCCAATGAAATTGCACTTTCACGCGGCCATATTTATCGGTCCAGATTTCTTCGCCAGCTTTCCCCACCACCATGGCCGTTTGCGGGCCTTGTACCATGGGCTTGGCGACACGGGAGGGGGCGCGGTAGGGGTATTTGGTGCCCATGGCTACAAAGCGGGCTTCAAATAATTTACCGCCGTCGCCGCTGCCACTGGCTTGGTAGTCGTCCGAACTTAAACGAAAATGGGCGGAAGTAATCAAGTATTCGCGATTGTGTTCATCCACCGGGTGCTTCTCCATCGTGAACTTACAGCCAACAGTGAGGCCGCGCGCATTGGTGCTGGCTTCGATTTGTTCGCACTGGCCGTGAATGGATTCCATACGCGCCAGGGCCAGTTTATGGCCGACATCGGGTTTCGTATACAAACCAGGGTAATCATATTGCTGATAGGCGGGTTGATTGAAGGCGGCGTCAATGCTTTCTTTCACCCTCAAAATGCCGTTGGTGCAATTTAAGGCTGTTTCAAAGTCAAAGTCATTGGTTTCAAAACCGCTGGATTGAATTTCACCCGTGGTCACCCAGGAAGTAATGCACTCGTCGCCATATCGGTCGCGCGTGTCGTCGGTAGCGAACTTGATTGTTTCATATTTGGGGAAGGTTTTATGGACACCGGAGGAATCAATCAACACCATCGTATGGCTGGCTTTTTCATGCTTGAAGAAAAAATAAATGCCGGCGTGTTCCAGCAGACGGCTGATAAAGTTGTAGTCTGATTCGCGGTACTGTACGCAGTAATCGAGCTTGGGGTAACCGCCCCCGAGCAAGCTTTTGTCGAGGCGAGCATGGCCGCCGTAGACGCCTTTTTCACAAATTTCGGTCACGATTTCTACTACTGTTTTTTCTTGAAAAATGCAGCAATCGGTGCTGCGCGTGAGCAACCAGGCCCAGGGGCGGATAGTGGCCAAATAACTGGTCAATTGACCAAAACCGCCAAAACTGGAGAACTTGGTCACGATCCCGTTATAAAAGCGTTCGCCGCCATCTTGCAGCTTTAGCGTAATAGTGACGTTTTTGCCGATGATGTCAGCAAAGGGAATATTTTTCTTTGTACTTTGCAATTCAACTTGGTATTCAAATAAATCGCTAAGCTGTTCAGCGGCATTCATACTGCGAAATAACAGCACATCTTCGCCCAAGGGCGTTGTGATGGAAATTTGGCGCTTGTCTTGAGTAAAGTTCATGATGATCGCAAGGAAAAGGTTGGCGCACTCAATGGCGATTGAGCGCGAATCATTTACAGCGTGTGATTTTATCATGCCGAAAGGGTCTTTAGTATGCATCTCTTACGAATCAACTTGATTATATCGATCATTAGCTTGTGTTTATGCTATTCTGGCACTGCTTCCATTTTTCATTACAGACTAACAAGCCATTTCTTTCGGAGTTTTCCGCATGGGTACGAGCAGCATTTTGGGCTACAACGGCCGCCGCGAGCCAATCGACAGCGGCACCAACGCCCGTACCAATAATCTACCCAACGGCCCACAGTGCGTGACCAGGCCGTCCCGTGCCGAAATGGAGGTGATTGCGGATGATGTGCTGAAGGCCTTTCACGATGCCATGCATCAGGTGGCGGTGGCCACCAACTGGATCGATACGCGTTCGGCGGTGGGTACTATACTGGGCAACCAATCGATTTCGGCAGGCGTGGTATTTGGAATGGGTGAAAACATCGTCAAAAGCGTGTTTGACCTGGCTGAAATGGCGCAAATGTTTGTGCTGGCCGAAGTGTATGGCGCGCGTCATGCAAAAAGTTTTTGGGAGCGGCTGGCTCGCAACGCCAGTTTGATGGTGGCACCGGGCGGTGCGATGTTGGTGATACAGGCATCGTATTCGCCCTTATTTGAAATTAAAACCCGCGAAGCCTATGAAGCGCGCCAAACCTTGTTTGCGGCGGTCACTTACGCGTTTGAACACCCGTCGGAATCCTTTAAGAACATCTCCGATTCCCAAGCCAAAAAATTTCAGGAATTCAAAAACCACATGGCCAAGCACACGCTGGCTGGCTCCTTCCATGCGGGGCAGATTTTTGGCGAATTGTTGATGGATATTTTGCTGATTGTCGATGGTGTGACAGCGATTGCCAAAATCGCCAGCAAGGTGCCCGGTTTGGTCAGAACAGTCGCGCGGCTGGAGAAGATTGTGCCTGTGGCCAAAACATCGGGCAGTGCAGCCGACGCCGCAGCCAGTGCAGCCAAGGCGGCAGACAAACGTGCTGCGGATGCGGCAGCGGCAAGCAACGCCAAAGCGAAGGCGGAAGCTGCCGCAGACCCGAAAAAGCAGGGCAACGCGAAAAAAGATGGCGTCACCTGCGCCTGGACGGGTAAGCCCGTGGATGCCATTAATGGCTGCA
>CAMBDR010000046.1 GCA_945864765.1 Janthinobacterium lividum
AGGCTAACTTGGCTGGGAATTGCGAATATTTACTTTGATATTTTTTCATGAGTTTTACTTTTTAGGCAATAACGCAGCCAAGTTTGAAGGGCCGACGCGCGAACTCAGGCGCGGCAGTTGGCAAGGGGCTTGGTAGTTACCGATTGCGCAAATTCACCACCCGTAGCCGTTGCGCATCATGGTATGAATGACGGTATTTCGGTTTATTGTTTTTAAAATTGATTACGCAGGAACACTTATGCTACTTGAGCTGGATCGACAATGATAGAATCATGTTGAAGGCAGGAAATTAAACCAGGAGATTAAGCTGGGAAATTAAGCCAGGTAGGCAGATCGAATTAAAGTGCATGGCGAGGTAAAACGTGACACAAGATACAAAAGTCATCCTTTGCGTTGATGATGAACCCGGCATGTTGTTTGTGCTGCGCGAACTACTTGCGCCCTGCGATCATGATACGGTGGTAGAAATTGAAGATGATGGCTGCGGCACCGGGCTGGGTTTATCGATTACCAATGACATTATCCAAAAGCACACTGGTACTCTTTCCATTTCCAGTACCCTTGGCAGTGGCAGTTGTTTTGCGGTACATCTGCCTTGGTCCGCTTAGTGGAGCTTATCATCAATATGCGTCTTTCTTTCCGCCTTCACACCCTTTTTCTGGCCCTGGTGTTGTGGCTCATGCAACTGTGCGCGCCGCTGGTTTGGGCTGACAACGCCAAACCAGCAGCAACGCCAAGCTCGCTTGAATTTAGTTTTACTGAACCGTATTTTGAAACAGTGGGCGATGGCGAATCGATCCCTGACGGGGGCATTGGCGCGGTAGTGCAAGATGCCAAGGGTTGGCTCTGGATCGGCACTTCACGGGGTTTGATTCGTTGGGACGGCTACCGTTTTCGCAAATATATCCATGATCAACATCAGCCCCATTCACTGCCGTCCGATTATGTTAGCGCACTCCACACAACCCATGATGGCAGGCTGTGGGTGGGCATCAATAACGAAGGTGTTTCCGTGTTCGACCCGACGACCGAGAAATTCACCCATTTTGGGCGCAATCTTGGCATGGCTGGCGGCCGAATTCGGGTCTTAAATGCCGATGCCAGCGGAGGTATGTGGGTCGGTACAGACGAAGGACTCGATTATGTGCCTGCCAATGGTGCCAGGCCGATACATTATCGACACGATGCAAATAATCCCGCTGGCCTGGCCAGCAACCTGGTGCGCGCACTTTTAATCGATGACGCAGGCAGCGTTTGGCTAGGCACGGGTGCCGGTTTGCAAATACTCAAAAAGGGCAGCAAAAGTTTTGAACGGATTGCCTCTGATCCGGCCCATCCCAACTCCTTGGCCTCGTGTGAAATTCATGCCCTGTTCAAAGCGGTAGACGGCAAAATTTGGATTGGCACCCAAGCCAAAGGTGCGGCCTGGTTGGATCAGGCGAGCTTGCAACTACACTGGCTGGAAGTCAATCCGGGCCAGCCCGAATCTTTGTCCCATCCCAGAATTAACCGTATCGCCCAACCGAATCCCGATCAAATTTGGCTCGGAACCTTTGGCGGTGGCATCAATATTATATCGGCCAAAGATGGCAAAGTGCTGCAGCGCTTGCAACATGATCCGTCCAACCCCAATAGCTTATTGGGCGATAGCATCAGCGCCATCATGATCGATCAATCCGGACTGGTATGGATTGCCTCCTGGGGCACCGGATTGCAACGCTACAATCCAAAGAATCGTGCTTTCCACCTGTTGCGCCACAGCCCGGCGCGACCCAACAGTTTAAGCTACCCTTCGGTATATCGGGTCGCGGGACTGGCCGACGGTTCCATTCTGACTGGTTACAATGGCAAGGGTATCGATATTCTGGATCGACAACGCGGCCTGGTTGGCAGCTATCGTCCCCGGCCAAACCAGCCAAACCAATTGATTGATGCCAAAACATTACCGTTAAAAAGCAATCCCGGCATCGCCACCATGCTACAGACCCGTGATGGTGGGCTCTGGATAGGTGGGGCAACGGAGTTATTCAACCGACCAAAGGATAGTCAGACATGGCAAACTTTTGGTACCCCAAAGAGCCTGCCAATAGCGGGCGTGTCCGTATTACTGGAAACTCGCGACGGTACGCTGTGGGTTGGCGGCAGCGGTGGTTTGGCCCGCTGGCTACCCGGGGAAAAACGCTTTGAGGCGCTCGATGGCAAGGGCCGATATGAGTCGGTGGACTCGCTGGTCGAAGATCATGTCGGCCGACTCTGGTTTGGCAACAATAAGGGACTATGGGTAAAAGCGCCGGATAGCCCTGATCTGCAAAACATACGGCATGATCCAAAGCGACCCGACAGTTTGATCAGCGATGATGTTGCAGGCTTGCTGGTCGATAAGAATGGCAGCTTATGGGTCACCACCTACAAAGGTCTGGATCGGTTACTGCAATGGGACGGGCAGCGCGCCATATTCGAACACAGCAGTGCGCTGGCTGGCTACGGCGAGCATGACGTTGGCTTCAATTTACTGGAAGATAAACAAGGACGAATCTGGACTGAAAAGTTTATTTTGGAGCCAAAAAAACACCAATTATCCCCTTTTGGCAAAGCCGAGGGCTTTGACATTGGCGCGATTTGGAATGGCGCCTTTGCCAAAACACATGATGGTTTGTTTCTGTTTGGCGGCTCAAAGGGCTTGGCCATCATTGACCCCGAGCAATTCAGATCCTGGGACTTTCAACCCCAGGTTCAACCGACCGAACTCAAGATCGATGGCAAGCTGCTGCCAGCACAAATCAAGCAATTGCGCTTGGAACCGGGTCAACGCAACTTCAGCGTTGAATTCAGTGCATTCGATTTTTCAGCACCCCAACAAAATCGCTATGCCTACCGCCTGCAAGGGTTTGACAAAGACTGGATAGAAACCGATTTTTCCCAACGTAGCGCCAGCTATGGCAATCTCCCCCCTGGCCGCTATAGCTTGCAATTGCGTGGCAGTAATCGCATCGGGGAGTGGAGTCCCCGGCAATTTTCACTTCCGGTCGAAGTCATCCCCCCTTTTTGGGCCACCCTGCCCTTTCGTGTGCTGCTTGTATTCGTACTGATTGGCTCGGTGTACGCAATCTACCGCCTGCGGGTCGCGCGTTTGCACGCCAAAGCGGCGCAATTGCAAGCGCGCGCCACCGAGATCACGATGGCACATGGTGAACTGGCCAAAGCACATTCCGAATTGGGGATGGCGCATCACAAACTGGAAGAAACCTATGAACGCCTGCAAGCAACGCAACAACAGTTGTTATTGCAAGAAAAAATGGCTGGATTAGGTACGCTCACCGCCGGGGTTGCCCACGAAATCAATAACCCGGTCAATTTCACCCATGTCGCGGCACAAATCCAACGCATGAAGATTGATGAATTTGAGCAATACGTACTGGCTTTGTTTGATGAAAGTATCGATCCCAAAATTGTGCAGGGCTTTACCCAACGCTTCGCTGAACTACAAGAAAATATTGATACCATGTTAAATGGCACGGATCGCATCATTCGCATCGTGAAAGACTTGCGCTCCTTCACCCGGCTCGCCGAAGCGGAAAAAAAATCGACCCCCTTGTCCGAATGCCTGAATGCCACCTTGAATTTGGTGCGCACCGGTTGGCTGGAACAAGTCGAATTCATCACCGAGTATACCGACGACCCGGAATATGAATGTTGGCCAGCACTGCTCAATCAAGTCTTTATGAATTTACTGGTCAATGCCTGCCAAGCCATTGCCGAGAAACGCCAGCTGCAACACAGCGTTGCCAAAGGTCATATTTACTTGCGCCTGAAAAAGGAAGTCAGTACACTGACAGTACAGTTCGAAGATGATGGCATTGGCATCGAACCAGAAATCCAAGCACGCATTTTGGAGCCGTTTTTCACCACCAAGGAAGTAGGGGCAGGCACCGGGCTGGGTTTGTCAATTTCTTATGGCATCATTCAAAAACATAATGCAACACTGTCCATTACCAGCACGCCGGGTGCAGGGAGTTGTTTTACGATACACCTGCCTTTGTCCACGTAAGGCCAACCGTTGATTGGAGTACGCCTGCACCATGCACTTTTTTAAGCATTGCCGCACATTTTGCCTGACTCTGGTGGCATGGACGCTCCTGTTCTGTACGCAACAGGCAGGCGCTGCGCCGCCTGCGCCAAGCCCAAGCGAATTTGGTGAATTTGCCTTCGCTGAGCCGTATTTTGAAACCGTAGGCGATGCAGGAACCATTCCGGAAGGCGGTATTAGTGCCATACTACAAGACAGCCGGGGCTGGCTATGGATCGGCACGCCGCATGGTTTGATCCGCTGGGACGGTTACCATTTTCGTAAATACATGCATGATCGCAATCAACCCGGCTCCCTGCCCGGCAACCACATCACCGCACTGTGGGCAGACGATCACGGCAAACTTTGGCTTGGCATCAATAACCAGGGCGTGGCGCGGTTCGACCCGGCTACCGAGCGATTTACCCATTTTGGCCAGGACAGCGGCATCGTGGGCGGCAAAATCCGTGCTTTGGCAGGCGACGAGCGTGGCGGCATCTGGATTGCTGCCGATGAAGGACTGGACTATTTACCCTCGGGCAGCAAGCAGCCTGTCCACTACCGGCACAAATGGGACGACAGCAACAGCTTGGCCGATGACCAGGTGTATAGTCTCTTGCTTGATCATCAAGGCTCGCTATGGGTAGGCAGTGCCAACGGTTTGCAACGACTCAAAAAGGGCAGTCAGGCCTTCGAGCACATTGCTTACCTGGCCAATGATCAAACCACCCTGGCGCGCCACGCAATCCGCAACCTGTTTCAGGCGGCGGACGGCAAGCTTTGGATCGGCACGCTCGACAATGGCGCTGCCTGGATCGATCCCGGTAGCTTGCAATTGCACTGGCTGGAAGTCAATCCGACCCGGCCCGACCGCCTCTCTTATATCAGGATCAACAGTATTGCACAACCCAACGCCGAGCAAATTTGGCTCGGCACCTTCGGCGGCGGCATCAATATTGTATCGGCCAAAGATGGTACGGTATTACAACGAATACAGCATGACCCCTCCAACCCCAATAGCTTACTAAACGATACCATTGGCGCACTCACGAGTGATCAATCCGGCCTGCTGTGGGTCGCCACCTGGGGTGCCGGCTTGCAACGCTACAATGCCAAAAACCGCGCCTTCCACCTGCTGCGCCACAGCCCGGCCCGGCCCCAAAGCTTGTCTCAAGCTTCAGCCCACCAAGTGCTGGGATTGGCCGATGGCCGCATTCTGGTTGGCAATAATGGCAATGGCATTGATATTTTGGATCGGCAGCGCGGCTTGATTGGCGGCTATCGCCCCCGGCGGCCTGACGATGACAAGCAACGCAAAGCCAATGTTGCTGATGCCATTGAAGCACTGCCCATCGGCAACGAACAGATTCATGCGCTGTTACAGTCGAGCGATGGCGCACTTTGGGTTGGCACCCAGCAAAGCGGCTTACTGCGGCTGGAAAAAAATAGTCGCACCTGGGAAGTTTTCAGTTTAAAACAAGGTTTGCCGCAGTTTGAAATAAACCATCTGCTGGAAACCCGTGATGGCACCCTGTGGGTGGGCTCAGGCGCAGGTTTGGCGCAATGGTTGCCCGGACAAAAGCGTTTTGAACCGATCAAGCAAATTGATGGCAACCTGATGCGCTCGAATGTCACGGCATTAAGCGAAGACCGGGAAGGTCGGCTCTGGCTTGCCAGCAGCACAGGCTTATGGGTAAAACAGCCTGGCGCCACTGGTTTACAAAACATCCTCCATAACGCGCAACAGCCCGACAGTCTGGCCTCCAACGATGTGCAAGGCTTGCTGATCGATAAAAAGGGACAACTCTGGCTGGCCACCGACAAAGGTCTGGATCGCATGCTGCACTGGGACGGGCAACGCGCCCGCTTCGAGCACAGCAGCGTTCTGGCTGGTGCTGGCGAACGCGACATTGGCGTCAACTTACTGGAAGACAAACAGGGGCGTATCTGGACTGAAAAGTTTGTGTTTGATCCCGACAAGGGGCACCTGATCGAGCTTGGCAAAGCCGATGGCATGGATATCGGCGCGGCCTGGCGCGGTGCGTATGGCAAAACGCCTGATGGCTTATTTCTGTTCGGTGGCTCCCAAGGCTTGGCCGTGATCGACCCCGAACAATTCAAACCCTGGACCTTCCACCCGCCGATTCAACTCACTGAACTCAAGATTGATGGCAAACGACGGCCGACACAACTCCAATCGTTCACGCTGCAGCCAGGCCAGCGTATGTTCAGTGTCGAGTTTAGCGCACTCGACTTTTCAGCGCCGCAAGAAAACCGCTACGCCTATCGCTTAAGCAACTATGAAAAAGATTGGATCGATACCGACTCAAGCCACCGCAATGCCAGTTATAGCAATCTGTCTCCGGGCCAATACCTACTGCAAGTGCGCGGCAGCAACCGCCGGGGCGAATTCAATCCACAAATGCTGGAGCTTCCCGTCACCATTTTGCCCGAATTTTGGCAAACTATCTGGTTTCGCATGCTGGCCGTATTGGCATTGATTGGCTCAATGTATGGGGCCTATCGCCTACGTATCTCGCGCCTGCGAGCTCGCGAGCACATGTTGCATGAGATGGTCAAAGAACGCACCACCGAAATTTTGGCCGCGCATGACGATCTGGGGCAAGCGCACGATGAACTGGCAGCGGCACATGACGAACTGGCGAGCGCACACGACGAGCTGGAAAGCGCGCACCAACGCTTAAAAGCCACCCAACAGCAAATGTTTTTACAAGAAAAAATGGCGGGCCTGGGCACCCTGACGGCGGGGATTGCCCATGAAATCAACAACCCCACCAATTTCACCCATGTCTCGGCCCAAAACCAGCGCGTCAGCATTGCCGAATTTGAGCAATACGTAATGACGTTATTTGATGATGATGTCGATGAAGCGGTGGTGGAAAGCTTTACCCGGCGTTTTGCCGAACTGCAAAGCAATGTCACCACCATGTTGAATGGCACTGAACGAATCAAGCAAATCGTCAAGGATTTACGCTCCTTCACGCGGCTGGATGAAGCGGACAAACAATCGACGCCACTTTCCGAATGTCTGCGTACCACCTTGAATCTGGTGCGCAGCAGTTGGCTGGAAAAGGTGGAATTTATCACCGACTTTGCTGACGACCCGCCCTACGAATGCTGGCCCGCGCTGCTTAACCAGGTATTCATGAACCTGCTGGTGAACGGCTGTCAGGCGATTGAAGCCCGGCAAAAGCAAACGGGTAAGCAGGTTCAAGGCAAATTATGGTTGCGCCTGCACTTTGCACCGGGCGAGCTGGTGGTTGAATTTGAAGACAACGGCATTGGCATCACCCCGGAAATCCAGGCACGGATTCTGGAGCCGTTTTTCACCACCAAAGATGTGGGTTCGGGCACAGGTTTGGGGCTATCGATTTCCTATGGCATTATTCAAAAACACAACGCCACCCTCAGCATCGACAGCACCCCAGGTAGCGGCAGTTGTTTTGCCATCCACTTCCCGTTCAACAGCTGATGTCAACAGCAGATGTTAACAACTGAGGCAGCGCATCACTCATCCAAAGCGCAATTGACCAGCTTCACCTGTAGCACCTGTTGCAACACGGTGGGCGCAATGCCCACCAAATAGCCGCGCCGCCCACCGTTAATATAGATTTTATCCAGTGCCATAATGCTTTCTTCCGCATACACCGGCATGGCTTTTTTACTACCAAAGGGCGAAGTGCCACCCACCATATAACCGGAATGGCGCTGCGCCACTTCCGGCTTACACGGCTCGACCGACTTACAGCCGATCTGGCGCGCCAGGTTTTTAGTGGAGACTTTGCAATCGCCATGCATCAGCACCATCAGCGGCTTGGCGGCATCATCCTGCATCACCAGGGTTTTCACCACCGCATGTTCAGGCACGCCCAACTCGCGCGCCGACACGGCGGTGCCGCCATGCTCTTCGTATTGATACGGGTGCTCGCTGAACTGGACCCCATGCTTTTTCAACATCTGGGTGGCGGGAGTTTCGGATACGTGTTTTGCCATGTTTACCTCAATTCGTGAATTGTTGCGTCATCAAGCCGTCATTTGCCTATTATATCGTGCGCTCTGGTTGCCAATCACACAGGATTTGTGCATGCCTACACCTTCCGCAATGAAAAGCGCCGTTTGGCAGGCGATTACAGCGCCGACCCCAAGCTGGAATACATGCAATTTTACCGCTTGGGGCTGGATGGTTTGTTTAGTGACTTTGCCGATACTGCGCTGGCGGCGCGTAAGGATTATTTGCGGGAGATTGGACTGTAAGCAAATGGGCTGATTGCCCTTCACTTTGTGAGCGGTGGACGGTGTAAAATAGCGCCTGAATATGCAGCAGCTTTTTCGGATTGCCTGGCATCAACTGAAAAAGTTGCGAAACTGAAGGGATAGCGATGCTACAAACACTGGAAATCAAAAATTTTAGGGTTCTGGAAGACTTTAAGGTCAGCAAACTTGGCCGGGTAAATCTCATCGTCGGCAAGAACAACTCTGGCAAAAGTTCCATTCTGGAGGCTTTACAGATTTACGCCGCCGATGGGCAAGAGCGTTTGATGCAAGATCTGGCAGTTGCGCATGATGAACGGTTCCTGTTTGAGCAGTTCACCGAAGCGGAGTTGCGCTCCGGCAGCTTGCCGTATGCCGGTTTTTTCTCGAATCGCCACTTGCAACCTGAAGATGCTCAAGGTATTGTGATTGGCGCGAGCAGTACCAGCGCCGATGCATTGGGCATCAATGTGAAATTTCGTACATGGCAACACCCACGAGAAATAAACTCACCTTCCACCCCCTTTCCAAACAATATAATGACTGTATCGCGAGCACTATTATCCCATTTTCGGGCACAGGATTTGGGGGCATATCTGGTAGTCAGTAAGGGAGGGCAACAAATTTTACCGCTTGTAGTCAGTATTGACGTGCCAACAACAAATTATAGAATCCCGCACACCACGCCATGCAGCGTGATCCCGACCCGATTCGTATCTTTTAATGAATTAGCCGACGCATGGGATCAAATTAGTCTGACCGACAATGAATTGGTTGTAAGCGACGCTTTAAAACTGATTACACCCGAATTTGAAAAACTCAGTTTTATTAAAGCAAGTGAAAGCGGCATACAGCCACAGGGCAGCATACGCCGCACCGCCATTGTGCGCTTGGCTGGTATTCCGCACCCCGTACCCATCAACAGCATGGGGGACGGCATGTTACGCATACTCCAACTCATTTTAAAAGTCTTCCCCGCCAAGGACGGCTTTCTATTAATCGACGAATTTGAAAATGGCCTGCATTACAGCGTACAAGAAAAAGTCTGGCGCATGGTGTTTGAACTAGCCGAAAAGCTCAATATCCAGGTCTTTGCCACCACCCATAGCTGGGATTGCATTACCAGCTTTGCGAAAGTAGCGCAGCAACGTGAAAACGATGACGGAATTTTGTTTCGCGTCGGACGTAGCGTGCGTACCAGCGACAAAGGCAAGGTAATCGCAACTGTCTTTTCCGGTACAAGCCTGTTTGATCTGACCCAGGCTGACATTGAGGTGCGCTGATGGCAAAGGTATTTATAACTTTTATCAAACGCAGCGTTTTACCAACCGAGCAAACATTGCTGCAACACGCATGTCAAACCGTTTCCTCACTCCCTACCATCAAATTCAAATCCAATCATCAGAGCAAAGCTGAAGTGGCAAGCTGGATGGCATGGCAAGAATCGCCGGGGCAAGGCTTGAATGGCGCAGTCGGTGGCCGCTTGCTGGATTTTAAAAATGGTTTGGCGAAGCAGTATGTTAACTGGCTGCAAAAAGTATTCTCCTAATTTCCAAGAACCAAAACAGGACTCCCATGTTACTCGATACCCCGCTTTGCAATTTCGGCTGGAAAGCCCCCGATTTTACCCTGCAAGACCCCAACGGCAACAGCGTCACCCTGTCGCAGCAGCTTGGCGCGCCGGGTTTGCTGGTCATGTTTATTTGCAACCACTGCCCTTACGTCAAAGCCATTGCCCAGCGTCTGGCACAAGACACCCGCGTGCTGATGGACGAAGGCATCAAGGTGATTGCGGTGATGTCGAACGACTACCAAATCCGCCCCGAAGACTCGCCCGCCAATATGCAGCGCTTCGCCGCGCAACACGGCTTCGCTTTTCCTTATTTGGTGGATGAAAATCAAAGCGTTGGGCGCGCTTATGGTGCGGTGTGTACGCCCGACTTTTTCGGCTTCAACCGGGATGGCGAACTGCAATATCGTGGGCGCTTGGACGATGCGCGCATGGGTGAGGCCAGCACACGCACGCCTGAGCTGCTGAACGCGATGCGACAGATTGCGCAAACGGGCAAGGGGCCGCAAGAACAATTTGCCAGCATGGGTTGCTCGATTAAATGGCGCTAAGCCATGAATCCTGTACCACATCGTTTCATGATTATATGGCGTACACTCTTTGACAAAAATGTTTGATACTACCACAGCATAGTCACACTTAAATAAAAAAACCGGAGTCAAGCTCCGGTTTTTTTATTGTCTGCCGCCAAGTTCAGCGTTACGCCAATTTGCCGTGGCACGCTTTGTATTTCTTGCCGCTGCCGCAAGGACAAGGGTCATTACGCCCGACTTTCAAACCATGGTTGACATGCGGCTCTGACTTGGTGGCGCCCTCTTCACCTTGCGGCGCGAGTAAGTCTTCCGGTGCGGCATCAGGATCAAAATTGGCATGCTGGTACGAGACATTACCCACATGCGATTGCGCCATTTGCTCTTCAGCTTCGTCGATTTCTTCACGCGATTGGATGCGTACCGTCATGACGATTTTGGTCACGTCATTTTTGATCATTTCCAGCATTTGCCCAAACAATTCAAACGCTTCACGTTTGTATTCCTGTTTCGGGTTTTTCTGTGCATAGCTGCGTAAATGAATCCCTTGGCGCAAATGATCCAGTGCCGCCAAGTGCTCACGCCAGTGGCTATCCAGACTTTGCAACATCACATTGCGCTCAAACCCGGCAAAGGCTTCACGGCTCACAATGTCTACTTTGGCTTGATAAAACTCATCCGCCACTTTGAGCACACGTGCCAACAAGTCTTCATCGGTCAAATTATTTTCTGCTTCCAACATGGTGGTCAAGGGCACATCCAAACCCCACTCTTGCAGCAAATTATTTTGCAAACCGGGAATATCCCACTGTTCTTCTACCGATTCATGCGGCACATAGGTGCGCAAGGTATCGGTAAACACGCCATGGCGCAGGGAGGTTGCCATTTCGCCGATATCTTTTGATTCAAGTAATTCGTTACGCTGCTGGTAGATGACTTTACGCTGATCATTGGCCACGTCATCGTATTCAAGTAATTGCTTACGAATATCAAAGTTGCGCGCTTCCACTTTGCGCTGTGCGGTTTCTATCGAACGCGTGACCATGCCCGCTTCGATTGGCTCGCCTTCCGGCATTTTCAGACGTTCCATGATGGCACGCATGCGCTCGCCCGCAAAAATGCGCAACAAGGGGTCATCCAAACACAGATAAAAACGCGACGAACCCGGATCACCCTGACGCCCGGAACGACCACGCAATTGATTATCGACGCGGCGTGATTCATGCCGCTCCGTGCCCACAATGTGCAAACCGCCCGCCGCGACCACTTGCTCATGCAGGGAATGCCATTCATCATCGAGCTTTTTGGAACGTGCTGCTTTGTCCGCATCAGAAATTTTGGGGTCAGCTTCCAGTAACTGGATTTGCTTGCCGACATTGCCGCCGAGCACAATATCCGTACCACGACCGGCCATATTGGTGGCGATGGTAATCATTTTGGGGCGGCCTGCCTGGGCGATAATTTCCGCTTCTTTGGCATGCTGTTTGGCATTCAACACATTATGCGGTAATTTGGCCTTGGTTAAAATGCCGGACAGCAGTTCGGAATTTTCAATCGAGGTCGTACCCACCAACACCGGCTGCCCACGCTCGTAACAGTCTTTAATGTCGAGCAACATCGCATTGTATTTTTCTTCATTGCTCTTGAAGACCTGGTCTTGCTTATCTTTACGCGCAGAAGGCCGATTCGGTGGGATGACCACCGTTTCCAAACCATAGATTTCCTGGAATTCGTAGGCTTCGGTATCGGCTGTGCCCGTCATGCCGGATAACTTGGCATACATGCGGAAATAATTTTGGAACGTGATCGAAGCCAGTGTCTGGTTTTCGTTTTGAATGCGCACGCCTTCTTTGGCTTCCACTGCCTGATGCAAGCCATCCGACCAACGCCGCCCGGTCATTAAACGGCCGGTAAATTCATCAACGATGATGACTTCATCATCTTGCACCACATAGTGCTGGTCGCGGTGGTACAGCACATGGGCGCGCAAAGAAGCGTACATATGGTGTACCAGCGTAATGTTGGCGGCATCGTAGAGCGATGCGCCGACTGGCAACAAGCCCATTTCATTTAAAATGCGCTCACACTTTTCATGCCCGTCTTCGGTCAACAATACCTGATGGGTTTTTTCATCTTTGGTGTAATCGCCCGGTACTTCAATTTTACCTTTGCCATCCGGCGTTTCTTCGCCAACTTGCAAAGTCAGTAATTTGGGCAGAGAATTGATTTTGTGGTACAGCTCGGTATGGTTTTCGGCTTGGCCAGAAATAATCAGGGGGGTGCGCGCTTCATCGATCAGGATCGAATCGACTTCATCGACAATACCGAAGTTCAAAGTGCGCTGCACTCGTTGCTCGGTTTCAAACACCATATTATCGCGTAGATAATCGAAACCAAATTCGTTATTGGTGCCATAGGTAATGTCGGCCGCATACGCCACTTGCTTTTTGTCGTGCTCCATCTGCGACAGGTTCACGCCGGTGGAAAGCCCTAGCCAGCCGTATAACTTACCCATCCATTCGGCGTCGCGCTGGGCCAGGTAATCATTCACCGTCACCACATGGACACCTTTGCCGGACAAGGCATTGAGGTAAGCTGGCAGGGTCGCCATCAGGGTTTTACCTTCGCCCGTGCCCATTTCGGCGATTTTACCGAAGTGCAAGACCATACCGCCGATCATTTGCACGTCGAAATGGCGCATCTTCAGGATGCGGCGCGACGCTTCGCGGCAAACCGCAAACGCTTCGGGCAGCATGTCGTCAAGCGTTTCGCCTGCGGCAATGCGCGCCTTCATTTCTGGCGTTTTTGCCTGCAACTCTCCGTCGCTCAACTTCTCCAACGTCGGTTCCAGCGCATTGATAATGCGCACGGTCTTTTGATATTGCTTGAGCAGGCGCGAATTGCGACTGCCGAAAATCTGGGTCAGGAATGACATGCTGGAATTCTTGAAAAATCGCCGTAAAAAAGACTAAGCAAGGCCAAAGCC
>CAMBDR010000047.1 GCA_945864765.1 Janthinobacterium lividum
CTGGCACGGGTAAAAAACAAACGATTAAACAGACGGGCAGCAGACATGGTGCAAAACTCAATCCAGGAAAGCGCTGATTATACTCGCATCTGTAGTGCATTGCAGCAATTTACAGGATGGATTCAAATTTCTTTTACGGCCCACGCCAAACTGCGTGGAAAACGTGCGATAAATACGCTGCCCTTGCCCGGTTCGGACTCAATCACCAGACTAGCACCATGGCGTATCAACACATGTTTGACAATCGCCAAACCCAAACCGGTGCCTTGAGTATCGCGCGAGCGGCCCTTATCGACGCGGTAAAAGCGCTCGGTCAGGCGGGAAATATGCTCAGGTCGGATACCGATACCGCTGTCTTGCACCGAAAATTCGAGATATTCGGGGCCAGCTTTCCAGGCAATCTCAATTACCCCGCCAGCCGGGGTATAGCGCACCGCATTCGAGGCCAAATTACCAAAGGCACTAAGTAATTCTTCACTGCTGCCAGTTAAATCAATATCGTCCACCCGTGCGTTGATTTGATGCTGCCCAACCGACAGGGCGCGCGCATCATCAGTCACTTGCACCACCAAACTTCGCATCATCACGCGCTCAGAGCGCAACGGGTAATCGACCGACTCCAGCCGCGACAAGGTGAGCATGTCCTGCACCAGACTTTGCATCCGTTGCGCCTGTTCGCTCATCAGCTTCAAATGCCCCTGGCGAGTCGCTTCATCGAGCTTGGCACCACTCAGCGCAATTTCCAAAAAACCCACCACCACGGTGAGCGGAGTGCGCAATTCATGCGAGGCATTGGCGATAAAGTCGCGCCGCATCATGTCGATGCGATTGGCTTCGGTGGCATCATGCGTGACCACAATCTGGCGACGATTTTCAAAGGGAATAATTTGCACAATCAATTTGCGATTGCGGTGGGTAAACAGCAACGGCTGCTCATAACGCCCAAGAATAACGTAGTCGATAAATTCCGGCGCACGCACCAAATTGGTCACGCGCATGCCGCCGTCGCGCGCAAGGCTTAAACCCAAATGCTTTTCGGCGGCAGGATTACACCATTCGAGAAACAATACATCATCCAGAATCGCCACGCCATCTGGCAACAAATGCATGGCCTGACGAAAGCGCGCCAGCCATTCGGTTAATTCAGTTTCATTTTTTTCATCCAGACGGCGCAAGCGATACAGGCGCGAAAAAATATCGGCCCAAGCACCGCTGCCATTGGGTAAATTATCACTTTTCGGGTGTTCCAGCCAATTGGCCAAGCGGTGCAAATAGTGCAGTTGCACGATAATAATCAGGAATAAAACCAATACCGTGAGTACCAAACTGGTCAATAATCCCCATTTCCACCACACCAGGGCCACCCCCAACGCGAGCAGCGCGCCGCGCAAGACATTGGGAATCCAAAACAAGAGGCCGGTGTTCATTGCACTACGGTTTTTCAGACAGCATATAGCCCACACTGCGCACGGTTTTGATCAAATGTTCGGCTTCTTTCAAGGCTTTGCGCAAGCGTAAAACATGAACGTCCACGGTGCGCTCTTCAATCGCCACATGGTCGCCCCACACTTTATCGAGCAACTGGCTACGCGAATACACGCGCTCGGGATGGGCCATAAAAAACTTTAACAGTTTGAATTCGGCATGGCCGATCTCAATTTTTCGGCTGTCCAGCGCCACCGAGCAGCTTACCGGGTCGAGCGTCACAGGGCCAATTGCCATCACGATTTGCGCATGCTCCGGGCTTTTGCGGCGTAACAGGGCGCGAACCCTGGCATTAAGTTCACGCGGTGAAAACGGCTTGGTTACATAGTCGTCCGCACCCTGATTGAGGCCGGCGATTTTGTCTTCTTCCATGCTCTTGGCGGTGAGCATGATGATGGGGATGTCTTGAAACTGGCGATCCGCGCGGATGCGTGAGAGCAGGCGCAAGCCGCTTTGGTCGGGCAGCATCCAGTCGAGCAAGATCAAATGTGGCCGCCGCTCCTGCAAAAATTGCCAGGCATCCGCGACATTGTGTACCGCCCGGATGTTCCAGCCCACCTCTTTCAAAGAGAATGTCACCAACTCAACAATGGCTGGCTCATCTTCCACTATCAAAATCGTCGTATTATCGGATGCCATGATATTTTACAATGCGTGTGACTGGTTAGATTACGGGGTCAGGCTGTGGTATCAGTCTGCGGTACAGATTGTCGATTGCTGGAATGACGGATGTCTTTGCCTTCCACCACAAAAATAACGTATTCGGCGATATTTTTTGCATGGTCACCCACCCGTTCAATCGATTTGGCGGCCCATAAGGTTTCCAGCGCGGCGGAAATGGTACGCGGGTCTTCCATCATAAAGGTGATTAAATTGCGCATCACCGAACGAAACTCATGATCGATTACCTTGTCTTGCAAAATGAGTTGGCGCGCCTGATCGGCGTCCAGCCGGGCAAAGGCATCGAGTGCGCCATGCAGCAATTCATTGGCCCCGCTGGCAATACCGCGCACCATTTCGGCGCTATCGATGCTGACATTGCCGCGTTCGACCAAATTTCTGCCGCAACGCGCCACCTTGGTCGCTTCATCGCCGATACGCTCCAGATCGGTGATCACTTTTACGGTCGCCATTACGGTGCGCAAATCATTGGCCGCCGGTTGGCGTTTGACGATTAAATTACGGCAAGCTTCATCGAGCACCAGTTCGAGTTGATTCACTTGCTCATCGGACTTCATAATCTGCTCGGCGCGCTCGACGTTGGCAATGCGCAAACATGAAACGGCATCCAGAAAATGGGTTTCCACCAGGCCACCCATCAACAATACCCGTGAGCGTATCGATTCCAAGTCCAAATCATACTGCTTTGACGAATGTTCTCCTGTCATATCACTATTCTTTCAATTGTTTCAAGGTCAAAAAGCGCTTAACCAAAGCGACCTGTAATATAGTCTTGTGTTTGCTTTTTGCCCGGATTGAGGAAGATTTGATTGGTTTCACCAAATTCGACCATTTCGCCCAAATACATATAGGCAGTGTAATCGGAACAGCGCGCTGCCTGTTGCATATTGTGTGTGACAATAATAATGGTGTAGTCTTGCTTGAGTTCACCGATCAACTCTTCAATTTTCACGGTGGAAATCGGGTCCAGCGCCGAAGTCGGCTCGTCCAGCAACAATACTTCCGGTTTAACGGCAACACCACGCGCAATACACAGCCTTTGTTGCTGACCGCCGGACAAACTCAAACCACTCTGGCTCAATTTATCTTTCACTTCATCCCATAAGGCCGCCTTGCGCAAAGCCCATTCCACCCGTTCATCCATTGCCCCCTTGGAGAGCTTGTCATACAGACGCACGCCAAAGGCAATGTTATCGTACACCGACATCGGAAACGGCGTGGGTTTTTGAAACACCATACCGATTTTGGCACGTAACAAATTCACGTCCTGAGTCCGATCGAGAATATTATTACCCTGAAACATAATCTTGCCCTCAGCCCGCTGGCCCGGATACAAATCATACATCCGGTTAAAAGTACGTAATAAAGTTGATTTGCCACAACCGGAGGGCCCAATGAAGGCCGTGACTTTTCTATGGTAAAGCGATAAATTAATATTGCTAAGACTTTGAACCTTACCATAAAAGAAGTTCAAATTTGTCGTTTCTATAATTGCATGCATCGGTCTACCATTTAAAATGACTGAAATTATCCAAATTACCAACAACTTAGTGTTGACCGCATAGTGCTTACCGCTTACCGCGTACTGGATTGACGGAACACGGTACGCGATAAGATATTCACCGCCAACACGGCCAAGGTAACAAGCAGCGCCCCACCCCAGGCCAGATTACGCCAATTATCATACGGACTCATGGCAAACTGGTTAATCACCACCGGTAAATTGGCCATCGGCGCATTCATGTTGGTGCTAAAAAACTGGTTATTCAAGGCAGTAAATAACAGCGGCGCGGTTTCGCCGGAAATGCGTGCCACGGCCAGTAACACGCCGGTGACCACGCCGGCTTTCACGGCGCGCAAACGGATCACCAAGGCCACTTTCCAGCGCGGCGCACCCAACGCAAACGCGGCTTCCAGCAAGCTGTTGGGCACCAATTTGAGCATATTATCGGTACTACGCACAATCACGGGCAAGGCAATCAAACCCAAGGCAAAACTACCGGCCCAACCAGAGAAATGCCCCGCCCGGAACACATAAAATGCCCAGACAAACAAACCAATCACAATCGACGGGGCCGACACCATGATATCGGTCACAAAACGGGTACTGCGGCCGAGCCAGGTTTTGTCGCCATATTCAGCCAAATAAATGCCCGTCAAAATACCAAACGGGGTGGTAATAACGGTAGACAAGGTGACCATCATGGCGGTGCCGACAATCGCATTCAACAAGCCGCCGCCCTCAGTTCCCGGTGCGGGGGTGTTTTGTGTGAAAAAAGTCGCATTCAAGGCACCCACACCCTTGCTAAACAAGACAAATAAAATCCAGAACAAAAAAGCCAGGCCTATCGCCATCGCCAATACCGAGGCGATCATGCCCAATCGATGCCAAATCAGGCGGCGGCGGTAGACCGGGTTTATGCGCGCACTGTTAGCCGCGACGTTCGCTGCGACGTTCGCTCCGGTGACAACAGCGCTGCCACCATCAATCAGGCTCGCGTTTTTGCTTGCGTCCATGCTCATCATACCGTCCCTTCTTTGCGTACCATACCAATCAACATCAACTTGGCAGCCGACAAAATCGTAAAGGTAATCACAAATAAAATTAAACCCAAGGCAAATAAAGAAGAAATATGCAGTGGCGACGAAGCTTCGGCAAATTCATTGGCCAAAGTCGATGCAATACTACTACCCGGCGCAAACACCGACCAGGATAAACGGTAGGCATTACCAATCACAAAAGTCACAGCCATGGTTTCGCCCAATGCACGCCCCAGACCCAACATAATGCCGCCCACCACCCCGGTTTTCGTGTAAGGCAGCACGACTTTGCAAATCACTTCCCAACGCGTACACCCGAGGCCATAAGCCGATTCTTTCAAGACCGCGGGCACCACTTCAAACACATCACGCATCACCGAAGCGATGAAAGGAATAATCATGACCGCCAAAATAATACCGGCGGTCAGCAGGCCAATACCCATGGTCGGGCCAGAAAATACTTGCCCCAGTACGGGTAACTTACCCAAGGTGTTTTTTAGCGCAGGCTGTAAATATTCGGCTGCCAGCGGGGCAAACACAAACAAACCCCACATACCATAAATAATACTCGGCACCCCGGCCAGCAATTCAACCGCCGTGCCCATCACCCGACGCAAGGGAACCGGACAAATCTCGGTCAAAAACAAGGCAATGCCAAAACTGACAGGACAAGCAATCAACAAGGCAATGAACGAGGTGATCAAAGTGCCGGAGATGGCAATCATGGCACCAAATTTATCGTTGGAGGGGTCCCAATCGACGGTGGTAATGAAACCCGGCCCGAAAGTTCTGAGAGCTGGCCAAGCACCATGCAATAATGCGGCCAAGATGCCAAATAAAATGGCCAATACCAAAGCCGCAAACAACATCGTGACCTTATGAAACACCCAGTCATGGCGGCGTTGGCGGCGCATGGTAGCGCCCAGCCGCTTGAGTTCAAATTCATCGGCGGCTTGGCTGGCATCAAGTGCAGTGGTGGAATTCATGGCGTATGGCTCAGTTTTGTATACAAGTGATTACCAAATTGCCTTACCACTGGCATCTTTGATGTTTGCTTTCCACGAATCCTGCACTTGCTTGATCAAAGCAGGTGGCAAGGCAACGTATTCCAGTTCAGTTGCCATGGCACCACCTTTTTGGAAGGCCCAGTCAAAAAACTTTAATACTTCTTTGCCTTTGGCGCCATCGGCCTGGGCTTTATACATCAGGATGAACGATGCGCCCGTGATAGGCCAGCTTTTTTTACCCGGTTGATCGGTCAACACCACGGCAAAACCGGGGGTTTTGGCCCAGTCTGCACCGTCGGCGGCGGCTTTAAAATTTGCATCATCCGGTTCCACCCATTGGCCATCGGCGTTTTTCAACTGGGTATAATCCATTTTGTTTTTCTTGGCGTAAGCGTATTCCACATAACCAATCGAACCTTTAATGGTCTTGACATTGGTGGCCACGCCTTCATTACCCTTACCGCCCACACCAACCGGCCATTTCACTGTCGTGCTGGCACCCATTTTGGTTTTGAATTCAGGCGAGACCTTACTCAAGTAATCGGAAAACAAAAAGGTAGTGCCAGAGCCATCCGAGCGTTGCACCACGGTAATATCATCGGCGGGCAATTTCACGCCGGGGTTTAAGCTGGCGATTTCAGGTGCATTCCATTTGGTGATTTTACCCAAATACACATCGGCCACAACCTGACCAGTCAGGCGTAATTGGCCCGGTACTACGGCGTCCAGATTCACCACAGGCACCACACCACCAATCACGGCGGGAAATTGTGTCAAGCCTGCTTCATCCAGTTCATTCGGCTTTAAAGGCATGTCGGAAGCACCAAAATCCACGGTTTTTGCCTTGATTTGCTTGATCCCACCGCCCGAACCAATCGATTGGTAGTTTAAACCATTACCCGTTGTGGTTTTATAGGCTTCGGCCCATTTTGAATAAATCGGAGCCGGGAAGGTTGCACCAGCACCCGTCATATCGGCAGCAACTGCCGAAAGACTTACCACACCCGTTACCACACCCGTCATGACGGTCAAGGCTGACTTCAACATCAATGTATTTTTCACAAGCACTCCTGTTAGGTAGAATCAATGTTCGAGACTGTACCGGGCGAATATGACAGCTTCATGACGCAATCCTGATGCAATATGACAGAACTTCATAAATTCAAAATACGTGTCTGATTGGTGTCATATTCGAGAAATTGTGTGAACTAATTAACGAAAGCAAGCTGCCCCTTCCTGTTTTCGCGTCACAATTCTGTCATATTTGCCAAGTGTATTGAAATCATTCATTTCCGCGATACAATACCCATTACTGCGTTTTTGATACGGATGAATTATGCGCCCAACCGAAACTCCGAATATTTTTTTAGACCGGGAACTGTCTTTACTCGCGTTTAACAAGCGCGTATTGGCCCAGGCAGAAGACCCAAAAATCCCCTTATTTGAACGATTGCGCTATTTATGCATCATGAGTAGCAACCTTGATGAGTTTTTCGAAGTGCGGGTGGCAAGTTTGTTGGCGCGCAGTGCAAGTCAGGGTGGCGCATCCGAAGCCCTGGCACTGGGCGCATCGCTGGAGCGCGTCAGCGACGAATGCCACCACCTGGTTGCGCGCCAATACAGCGTGTTAAATAATGAAATTTTGCCCGCCTTAGCCCGCAATGGCATTCGACTGTTGCGTAATAGCGACCGCTCCGACGCCCAGCGCGCATGGGTCAAGTCTTATTTTGAAAACGAAGTGCGCCCCTTGCTCACCCCCATCGGGCTAGACCCTGCCCACCCTTTTCCACAGGTCGTGAATAAAAGTTTGAATTTTATCGTCTCGCTGTCGGGTAAAGATGCGTTTGGGCGCGGCACCGCCGTTGCCATCGTTAAAGTACCGCGTGTTTTACCCAGGGTGATACGCATACCGGATGAATTATCGCCCAACGGCCAAGCCTATTGCTTGCTGTCATCGATTATCCATGCGCACATGGGAGAATTATTCCTTGGGCGTGAAGTGGTTGGCTATTCGCAATTTCGCGTCACGCGTGACAGCGATTTGTGGGTCGATGAAGAAGAGGTGAAAAATCTGCGCCAGGCCTTGAAGGGTGAATTGCAAGGCCGCCATTACGGCGTAGCAGTGCGGCTGGAAGTAGCGCATAACTGCCCCGAATATTTATCCAATTTTTTACTTGATCAATTTGAACTCGACGCCACCCGCCTGTATGCGGTGAATGGCCCGGTCAATCTGGTGCGCTTATCGGCTTTAATCGATCAAAGCAAACAGCCCAATTTGCGCTTCCCGCCCTTCACCCCCGGTTTTGCACTCAAAAATACCCAAGGCGATATTTTTACCCAACTGAAAAAGCACGATATTTTATTGCACCACCCGTTTCAATCATTTCAAACCGTCACCGATTTTATCCGCCTGGCCGCCAACGACCCCGATGTGGTGGCGATCAAACAAACCATTTACCGCACCGGCATTCATTCCGATTTAATGGATAGCCTGATCAAAGCCTCGCATGCGGGTAAAGAAGTGACGGTGATTTTGGAATTAATGGCGCGCTTTGACGAAGAAGCCAATATTAACTGGGCTGATCGGCTGGAACAAGCCGGCGCGCAAGTGGTGTACGGCGTGGTCGGTTTAAAAACCCATGCCAAACAAGCGCTGGTGATACGGCGCGAAGCCGAGGGTTTGCGTATGTATGCCCACCTTGGCACGGGTAATTACCACCCCAACACTACCAAGTTGTACACCGATTTTGGCTTGCTCACCGCCAACCGCGAACTGACGCTGGATGTGAATGAAGTGTTTATTCATTTAACCAGCCTGACCAAGCCCAAAAAGATGAATCATCTTTGGCTGGCACCGTTTTCTTTGCAAAGTGAAATTATCAAAGCCATTCGCAATGAAGCCAAAATTGCGAAGCTGGGCCGCCCCGGCCATATCATTGCCAAAATGAATGCCCTGGTCGATGAATCGGTGATTCGCGCGCTCTATGGTGCCTCCAAGGATGGGGTCAAGATTGATTTACTCATACGCGGGGCCTGTTCGCTCAAACCGGGCGTGCCCGGTTTATCAGAAAACATCCGGGTGCGCGCCACCATTGACCGCTTCCTGGAACATACCCGCATCTATTATTTCCGCAATGATTTAAAGCACGATGTGTATCTGGCCAGTGCCGACTGGATGAGCCGCAATCTGTTCCGCCGCATCGAAGTGGCTTTTCCGGTTCTGGATAAGACTCTCAAGCGGCGCGTGATTAATGAGGGTTTGAACCCGTACTTAAAAGATAATCAAAACACCTGGGAACTCGATTCCGACGGCAACTACCAGCGTCGTAAAACCCGCGGTGCGCCCTTTAATGCGCAGCAATCCCTGCTGCAATTGCTCTCCATTCCTCCAAGTGAAGGCACTTAAATGGATTTACTTTTATGGCGGCATGCCGAAGCTGAATACGGCCCGCCGGATATGGAGCGCGCCCTAACCCCCAAAGGTCGGCGTCAAGCGCAAAAAATGGGCCAATGGCTGGCGCGCACGCTGCCTGAATCGTGCCGTATTTTGGTTAGTCCGGCCAAGCGTGCCTTGCAAACTGCCGATGCCTTGGGGCGGACGTATAAGATTGTGCCGGAAATCGCACCCGATGCCAGTGCGGCGCAAGTGCTGCTGGCGTGCCAGTGGCCGCAGCGCAAAGAACCAGTGTTAATCGTCGGGCACCAACCCACTCTGGGCCAGGTGGCGGCCCTGCTACTGTCGGGAGCCGAGCAAGACTGGCATATCCGCAAAGCCAATGTCTGGTGGATTAGCCAGCGCAATAAAGATGAAAAAAATCTGGATGACGAAAGCGCCACCCATCTGAAGTTGGCATTGGGGCCGGACATGGTGAGCAAATAACCAGGCAAATAAGCGCCCACAAAATCAACGTGAGATCGGCAAGAACTTTTTCAAGGCCAAAATAACGTGATGACTGGCCAAGGGTTTATCAAGCAAACCATCGGAACCCGCTTCCCGCGCACGCTCACGGTCGTACACAAAAGGTTTGCCAACCAAAAAGATAACCACGGTTTGGCTCATGGAATTCATTTGCTTGACCGCAACACAAAGTCGGTAGGGATCAATTTCCGGGGTGGAGGTATTGATCATCACCACCGCCACCGGCCGATGGCCACACACATCAATCACCGCATCTTCGTTATCCACCCACTCCACCGAAATCCCGAAGCGCGCCATCACTTCCCCCAGGCGATTGGCAAACTCACCGTTTTTATCGACGATTAATACGCCGCCCCGGGTCGGTGCGCGGCGCATTTTGATGTAATCAGCCGGATCGGTCAAATCAATATCGAGCCGTTCACTGCGGCGGCGGTTGGGAATGCCAAACAATTCGGAAGCAATCGACAGGCGCGATAAGACATCGGCGCGTTTTTCAATCAAACCTGCCAGGGTCGTGAATACCAATTCCCAACTGATCGGACGCGGCAGGCAAGCGTAAGGCAGTTTGGCCAAAGGATTGCCCAATAACAAGGCCGGGCGGGCATCGCTGGGGCCGTAGGCCGATAATTGCGCCAGGGATTTTAAATCATCCGCATTGGCGATGAAAATATCGGGCTCTTGCAAGCTATCTTCAGAGAGGCAAAAATAAGCATGCCCGTGCTCTTGTTCCAATTCAAAATAATCGCGAAACAAGTCCAGCTCCGAATCGGAAAAGCCCAAAAGGCGCACGGCAAAAGGGAAGTGTGTAGGTTGCATAGTCCAATCAATCAAAAGCGCACAGCCAGTGCTTATACCAGGATCATTGCCGTAGTCTACAAAATATTTCTACGGATCACCACTGAAAATTCATTTTTGGCTCTATTTATTCCTCTGAGAAACAACTATGACACAAAAAAACTACACAAAACCAATCAGAACCCCAAATATTCATAACATTTTATTAGTGAATGACGAATCTAATCCATATCGTCGTGTGCGAACGCAGAATCGACCCGCAGTATTGATCTGAACTCAGTGCCTGGAGTGCTTGGAGTGGCTGGCAGTGTGCTACATTATCATTGCCGATTTATATTTTACTCTGGAGTGTCATATGTACTTAACCTGGTTCAACGGACAATGGCAAGAAGGTAATACCCCGATCTATGGTGCCATGGATCACAGTTTATGGCTCGGTTCTTCCGTCTTTGATGGCGCGCGCGCCATTGCGGGCAAGACCCCCGACTTACACCTGCATTTGCAACGCGTGATCAATTCCGCCAAAAGTTTGGGCCTGAGATGCCCTTACAACGTCGATGAAATGTTTGCACTGTGCCAGGAGGGGATCAAGCAATTTCCACCGGATGCCGAGCTGTATATTCGTCCTTTGGTATTTGGCACGGAGGGCTTATTGATTGCGGTGCCGGAAAAATCCGGTTTTGCACTCACCCTGTTTGATGCAGCCCTGCCCGGCATGACGGGTTTTTCTGCCTGCAGCACCGATTTGCGCCGCCCCGACCCACGCTTTGCCCCAACCGATGCCAAAGCCTCGTGCCTGTACGCCAACAGCTCCCGGGTACTGCGCGAAGCCCAGGAAAAAGGCTTTGACAATGCGGTCATGTGCGACCCGGAAGGCCATGTTGCCGAATTTGCCACAGCCAATCTATTTTTTGTCAGTGAAACGGGCGAACTGGTCACGCCGATTCCGAATGGCACGTTTTTGTCCGGCATCACGCGCGCTCGGGTGATTGCACTATTGGCCGAAGCGGGTATTACAGTAGTCGAACGTAGCGTATTGCCAGAAGAATTACTCAGTGCCAAAGAAATCTTCAACACTGGCAATTACGGCAAAGTCACACCTTGCATCCGCTATCTGGATCGCGCTTTGCCCGTTGGTCCGATGGCAAGCCGGGCGCGTGAGCTGTATATGGCGTTTATGAACAATTAATTTACATTTCATTAACAATAACAGCAATTACTGACGCTTGAAGCTGGTTTGAAAGCTGCTGCTTTGGCTACTGGTTTGAATGGTGGTTTGGCTGCTGCTTTGGCTGCTATTGGTTTGACCACCCTGTGGGGGAACCACGCCCGTGTTGGCGTTGTTGTCTGGCTTGGCACCATCGCCTAGCCCGTTATCAGCGGCAAACTTGGCCAAACCTTGCTGCACCAAATCATAGGTTTTATCGATATTACTGGCCACCTCGCCATTTAATACCTTCAAGCCTTGCAAAATATCCTTGGCTTCACCAAAGCCTTTTTCGATGCCACCTTTAATGGTATCGAGAAACTTACTGGCGGCAGCGTCGTCGGAGAGTTCGGGGTTTTGCTTTTTGAAGGCCTCGAAAAAACCGGTCGAAAGGGAAACGATGCGCTCGGCGGTGGCTTCGGGGCTGTTATCTTGCCCGGCGGCGTTTTGAATCGCGTTTTCACCAAACTGGGGCGCGAGTTGTTCATTAATACCGGTAATGGCCGACTTTAATACCAGCGCGAGCGGCTCATTACCGGCATTGACGGTGATCGAGGACTGTAAAATCGAGCTATTGAGTTGCGCCGCCGCCTGGGTGCGCGCATTGCTGGTGGCCTCCCCGCTTGCGCCGCTTGCGTTGGCTGCGGTGGCTTTGCCAGCACTTGCCTCATTGGCAGCATTATAAACTGGCAAATCTGCCAGACGATTGGTAGAACCGGAAACAGGAATCGACATGGCAAGCTCCCAAAAGGTAAAAAGTCTTAAGGATTATCGGCAAGAAACAGCCAAACTAAAGCGCGCATACCGCGCATAGCACGATCAATCATGGCACAATGCACACTTTACCATTCTTTATCCAGGCGCAATGGCTACCGCTTCCAACTCCGCTGCATCACATACCGCATCGCACACCGCATCGCACACCGAATCTTATACCGCATCGTATACATTCTTGTGGCACGATTACGAAACCTTTGGTGCCAATGCGCGGCGCGACCGCCCGGCCCAGTTTGCCGCCATTCGCACCGATGCCCAGCTAAATGAAATCGGCCAACCGATCATGCAATACTGCCAACCCGCACCGGACTTTTTGCCCGAGCCACAGGCTTGCTTAATTACTGGCATCACACCACAAACTTGTTTGGAACAAGGCGTGCCGGAATACCAGTTTGCCCGGGAAATCGAACAGGCCTTCAGCACCAGCGGCACCATCGGCGTGGGTTACAACACGATACGCTTTGACGATGAAATTACCCGCTTCATGTTTTGGCGCAATTTAATCGACCCGTATGCGCGCGAGTGGCAAAACCAGTGTGGCCGCTGGGATATTCTCGATTTGGTGCGCACCGCGCACGCGCTGCGCCCGGAAGGCATCACCTGGCCCACGCGCGACGACGGCCAACCCAGCTTCAAACTCGAACACCTGTGCGCCGCCAATGGCATCGGCCATGAGAGCGCGCATGATGCGCTCTCCGACGTGCGCGCCACCATTGCGCTGGCGCGCCTGATCCGCGAGCGCCAGCCGCGCCTGTTTGATTTTTGCTTTGATTTGCACAAAAAAGACAAAG
>CAMBDR010000048.1 GCA_945864765.1 Janthinobacterium lividum
AGGAATCGAATTTTGTATTACCCATTGCAAGCCGTGTTGCATTCCACCACCAAAAATCTGCTTTACAGTCTCGCCACATCGGCCAAACCCGTGCCACCTGCCATTTTCTCGTTAGCAACACCCTGCCAATTCCAAAAATGAACTTGCACAAGGCAGCACCGCCATAAACTGGACGCCAGGGCAGTTATTTTTACTACCTTTTTTTGCGTAATGGGAGAAATGATGAATTTTGAAGAAACCGATGACATGCGCGCCGAATATCGGCTTGAAGACCTCGGCCCACTGGAGCGCGGCAAATATGCGGCGGGTTATGCCCAAGCCAGTAATGTAGTCGTCATTGACGATGCTTTAACCAGCGCATTTCCCAATGCCCAATCGGTGAATGATGCGTTGCGCAGTTTGCTCAATGCACGCGGCCAAATCACCGACAACATCCCCGCTTAAGCTAGCCGTTTCGCCCTCACAAAATTCCAACAATTCCGCAAAAATCCCGCCACACCTCACCCCACATGCTGTACAATAACCCAGTCGCAAGACAAAAAAGCGCGGGTTATTGGTGTTAGCGCACCAACAACCCGCTAACCACAACCAACGTAAACCCCAAGGAGTTGATCATGGCTAAGCCAGATGATACACGGATTGCCCCCGCATCCGCAAACACCACCCCAAGCAGCACCACCAGCAACACGCCCGGCAGCACCCACCGCAGCAGCCCCAACCACAGCCCCACCCGAACCCACCTCACCCCCATCCTTGAAGCCTTACTCGCCAGGCAGGCCAGCCAAAAACCCGCCCCGGTGCAATCCAAAGCGGCGCGCTTACCGCGCATCAAACCCCGGCGGCGGGTTACGGTCAGCGCCAGCCTTAGCCCGGACAGCAATGTCGAGATCCCCACCATACGCCTGGGCGGCCACTGGCTGGACCACGCCGGCTTTGGCCTGCACACCCGTTTGTACGTGCATGTGGGTGAAGGCGTTTTGATCCTGCTACCGGAGCATGAAAGCTAAGCGCCAAGTATGGCAAACGTGGCAAGTGGGTGCGTTGTTGGCGCGCTTGCCACGCTACCAGCCAAATAAGTCAGACGCCGTCTGACTGATTGAATACCCAAAATAAAACAAGTACGCAGACACAAGATCACACAACAATATCCTTGACAATTCCCAATTTGGGAACTACAATAAATTCATATTCGGGGCGATTAAATCATGCAAATTCGTAACCTCCCTCTACTACAAGCGTTCAAGCAAAAACACGCCGATGCACGCAAGCAGCTTGAGCAATGGCAAAAGGATGTGGAAATTCAACAATGGGCGTCGCCGCAAGATATTAAAGCGCACTACCAGAGTGCTGATTTTTTGGCCGATAACCGGGTGATTTTTAACATCAAAGGCAATCACTATCGGCTGGTGGTGAAGGTGCGCTTTCAGAATGAGATGGTACTGATTGAGTGGGTAGGCACCCACGCAGAATATGACAAGAAACAATTTTAACTTTATGATTTTAACGCTGTATTAACCCAAGCGAGACCACTATGAACCTCATCAAAACCGAAGCAGAACATGGCGCGGCCATTGCCCGCCTGTCTTACCTGATGGATCAAGATCCACCCGAAGGCAGCGCGCTGGCCGATGAGCTCGAACTGCTCACCCTGCTCACCGGGCACTATGAACAACGCACCGTCCCAGCCGTCAAAGTCGCGCCCATCGACATGATTTTATTTCGCATGGAACAAATGCAAATGAAACGCAAAGATTTGATCCCTTACATTGGTTCGCTCTCCAAGGTATCGGAAGTGCTTTCCGGCAAGCGCCCCTTGTCGCTTTCCATGATCCGGCGGCTGCACAAAGGTTTGCACATTGCCCCCGAGATTTTATTGCAGCAAGCGCTGGATGCCATGCCGGAGGACGCTACGGCAGATGATGCCGCCGATGAAACCGCCCTGCCGCATTCATGGCAACTCGGGACCAGTCACACTTGGCCAAACCACGGTGCAACAGCCATGCTGGCGCAGCAAGAACGCAGCCCATACCAGGTCACTGCCCTGAATGCGGCCACTGCGGCAACTACGACCACAGCGGCCACTGAAATAGCCCCACCATTTAGTCCAGAAGAAATACAGGCCGTGCGCACCCGGCTGGATGCATCACAAGGCGTGTTGGCGCACTACCTGCACACCGACACCGCCACCGTGCAAGCGTGGGAACAAGGGCAACAACAACCCAATGCGCAAGCCGTGCTGCTGCTGCGCCTGCTGAAGAAATTCCCTGATCTGGCCACCCACATGGCGCTGCTGTAAAACCTGTCGCGCTTGCCGTACCCACCAATGGCGCGCAACGCCCTTATGCTTGTGCTTATGCCACGCAATGTATCAGGATAAAAGCCTTGACAATACAAAGCACTCACTATACAATCCGACAACTCGCAAATTTGTCCCCGAATTATCCGTGACTGATTCAATTACCTGATTCTTTCAAGTCATCCCCGGCTTCCAGGCTTAAACCCTTAATGAAATTTCTCACATGATCAACAAACAAATTTTTGGTGCTTTCCTTGCTTTCGGTTTGACCGCAATCAGTGCAGGTTTTGCACAGGCTGAGACCCTGACTCTGGTTGGGCCGGCCCTGCCTAATCACAATCTCGGCTGGCCAAGCACCGGGATACAAATCACTTCCCTGCAAGATGTTACTTTGAACAGCTTTACCTTTGCCAACTACGGCGCACAAGATACGATCGAACTCACCGATAGCAATAACAATGTGCTGCACACCTACTCGTTTGCTGCTGGCACTGGCGACAATGCACTGATTAACGCAAACTGGCAACTGAGCGCCAATACAACCTATCGTTTGATTTCACTTGATCCCAACAACAGCAAATGGAACAACGGCAGTTTCCCTGTGGCCAATGCCCACATTCGGGTTGACGGTGGTTACGGCCAAGGCTCGGTACAACCGTACTGGTTTCATTTTACTAATTTGACCACCACAAACACCACCACCACACCCGTACCAGAACCAGAAACTTACGCGATGATGTTGGCAGGGTTGGCCGCACTTGCAGTAATCGCCCGCCGTAAGCGCCAAGCTTAAGCAAGCCATCACACAGGCCACGCCCGCACCATGCTGGCAGTGGCTTGTGTAGTACAAATAAACGCAACCCCGTCTGCCTGATCCTGAGCATTGGAATCAACATGGCCACGCCCCCCATACGCCTCGCCACCGCCGCCGATGCCGCCGCCATCATCGCCATTTACAACCACTACATCAACAACACCACCATTTCGTTTGAAGAGCAAGCCGTCACCGAAGTGCAAATGCAAGAACGCATTGCCGAGGTGCTGGCCAAGGGCTTGCCATGGCTGGTGCTGGAAATCGCCGGTGCGCTGGTGGGTTACGCCTATGCCACGCCTTGGCGCGCGCGCCACGCCTATCGCTTTTCGGTGGAAACCACCGTCTACCTTGCCCCCGGCCAAGCCCGACGTGGCCTGGGGCGGCAACTCTATGAGGAACTACTGGCGCGCCTCACCGCACACGGCTGCCACCTGGCCATTGGTGGCATCGCCCTGCCCAACCCTGCCAGCGTAGGTTTACATGAAGCACTGGGCTTTCGCCAAGTGGCGTGTTTTAACGAAGTGGGCTACAAATTTGACCAATGGCTCGATGTCGGCTACTGGCAAAAGATTTTACATGTTGGCGGAGCAGAATAAATTTGGCCTGACGTTTCGCAGAACCAGTGCCGCCCTGGCACTGGCATTTTTCTTGACACACTAACACTTATGCAAAATCTTTTTGGCACCCTCCTGATCCTGCTTTCCGCACTCGGCTTTGGCTCGATGGCGCTATGCGCTGGCCTGGCTTCAAAAGAAGGGGTCGATACCTTCAGCCTGCTGGCTTTACGCTTTAGTATTGCCAGCGTGGTCTTGCTGTGTTTTAGCTTTGGATTCAAGCGCAGCCGTAGCGACCAATGGCCCGCAGGCAGCGCGGCCAAAGCGTATGTGCTGATGGGTGGCATCTATGCCGCCATGGCCTGGAGCTATTTTAGCGCCCTGCTTTATGTGCCGCCTTCCACCGTCACACTGGTCTTGTTCAGCTTTCCGATTTTGGTGGCGGTGGCCGCAGCCGCACTCGGGCTAGACCGCTTTGGCCCGCCGGAATGGCTGGCAGTGGCAGCATCGAGCACGGGGTTGATTCTGATGATAGGCGGCACACTCTCGGGCGATATGACCGGCTTTGGCCTGGCCTTTTTGTCGGCACTATGCTATACCACCTACATTATTTTGGGCAGCAAAATCAAGAGCCCGGCCAGCCCGATTGCCGCCTCTTGCCTGGTGTTGGGTGGTGCTGCGGTGATCTTTATCGGCCTGGCCTTGAGCCACGGCGTGCATTTACCCAAAAGCGCGACAGGCTGGCTGGCGGTGCTGTTTTTGGCCGTGTTTAGTACCGCCGTGGCGATTGCCGCCTTTGTGGCAGGCTTGAAGCGAGTCGGTCCGACCCTGGCATCGATTTTATCGACACTGGAACCCGTCGTCACCATCGGTTTGGGGATGGCGTTTATGGGCGACAAACTGCAAGCCAATTCGATAGCGGGCGGCGCATTTATTTTGAGTGCCGCCATCGGTTTAACCCTGGCACGCATGCGGCGTGCTCGTACTGCTGGCTAAGGTCATGTTTGCCTGCACTAAATCAATCAACACAAACCGAATCCTGAAGCAACGGGCAATTGCTTACGCCGCTTGCATTTCATGGTACAGCGCCAAAAATTCCTGACTCAGTTTGTGGCGCGCATCCAGGTGGATCATCGGCAAACACAAATCATGCGATTCGCGGATTTTGACCGAGCTCGACAGTTTTTGATCAAACACCGGCAAGCCTTCGGCCACCAGTTCATCCACCAAGCGCTGCGGCAGGTTGGCGCGCGGTTGAAATTGGTTGACGATGATGCCTTCGATCACCAATTCATCATTATGATCAGCGCGGATTTCGTTCACATTGTCGATTAAGGTGTACAGTGCCTGACGCGAAAAATCGTCGCAATCGAAAGGGATCAAACAGCTATCGGCGGCGATTAAGGCCGATTGGGTGAAAAAATTATAGGCGGGCGGGGTGTCGATGATGATTTCATCGAAGGTTTTCGCCAATTCATTTAAAGTATCGCGCAATTTATAGATTTTATGGCGCGATTCCAGCTTCGATTGCAATTCGCCCAAACTCGGGTGGGATACCATCAGCGACAGGTTTTCAAACTGGGTTTCATGCAAATAGGTGCTCACCGCCTTGGGGTAAAACGAAAAGCTCAGCATTTGCTCGAAGTAATGCGCCAAGGTTGGCTCGACGACTTTGGCTTCGTCACCCAATAAATAGCGGCTGGAATTGCATTGCGGATCAAGGTCGATAATCAAGGTTTTTTTACCTTGTTGCGCCGCAATCGCCGCCAGATTAACCGCGATGGTCGATTTACCGACCCCGCCTTTTTGATTGAAAATGACACGTTTCATGCGCAGCCCATTAAAGTGGTTGAAAAATGATTGCAAATGACTGAATTGGCAATGATTTTAGCAGAGAAGCTGCGCATAAAGCTTGAAGCGCAAAAACTTGAAGCGATTCCTGCGCAAGTGGGCCTCAATATCCGCGATTGATCACTTTCAACAACGCAGGCACGCTCAACAAATTGGGGTAAGAATCGCTGTGTTGCACCCCAAGCTGGCCGACCCACGAAGGCGCGGTGGCTTGAATTTCCCAGCTCAGGGGGATCGGCATACCCGTTTGAGCGTAGCCTATCACCACCCGTTCAATCACTTCCAGCGCCAGGCGAGCGGGTAAGGGCATGCTGATTTGTGGGCTGTAAATGGCGGGTATTTGGTTCATGGTAGAGACTTGCCAGGCCTTGGGCACCACATCCAGGGTATTAAAAATGCGTTGGCTGGCGGCACCCAGGTAGCCATTGAAATAGTCGGCAAAATCCTGATTGCCCGCAGTAGGGCCGGCAAAGGTGATGCTGGAAATGTGGATATTGCCTTGCGGGTCCCACTCGCCATCGATGTGCTGCCATTGCTTGAACCACAAAGCCAGGGTGCTGGCAAGCGCTGCGCCCAGGCTGTGCCCGGTGAACAGCAAGTTGGCTTTGCCGCCCTCGGCCAAGTTGCGCAAAAAGCTGGTGATGTTTTCGCCCTTGCCGGGTACGTCGCCGGGGCGCATGCTGTTGAGCAACACATTCAAACCATCCTGGGTGGATTGCGAAATACAGGGCTGGCCCTGAAACCCTTGGCCCTGCGGCATGCGCCAGGGCACTTTGCGCCAGACTTCCAAATCTTCTTTGAGCCAATCGAAAACCGCTTCGGCATTGGTGCCGCGCACGGCCAGCACGTAGTTTTCGGGTTGGGAAATTTGGCGCGCCACAAACATCATATTGTCTTGCAAGATCGCATCGGGGAAGGTGTAAATCGCTGGCCCCCAGACTACTTCCCAATCGACCGTTTTACCCAATTTGAGCGGTGGGATTTTCGGCATGGCAGCCTTGATCAGGCGCAGAATTTGTAATGGGACGCTCACTTTTGAACCGTCGGTGAGTAGTTCACCGGAATACGCCAAATAAGCAAAACTGAGGGCGGTTTGCTGTTGCAAGGTGGGGACGAAAGTGCGCTGCGCCATGGCAAAATCCTTTTGAATTGACAAAGTGGGTAGTTTAACAGGATGTTTCAAGCAAAATTGGGGATGGAGGCTGATGGTTTATTCTAAAAACGACCAGCAGGACAGTCCGTATGGCGCTTAACAAGGGTGTCCGGTTAGCCTTCTCCTGTCAACCCTTTTCGGTTAACCCTTAATAGATTTAAAACCTGTGATGAACATCACATTCAAGGCTTGAAAATATCTGGCAAAATGCAAGTGTGCCTATTGCCAAAGTAGCTTGCGGCTGCCTGGCTTAGCGTGATCAACCCGATCACATTAAAGTTATTGATGATATTTAATCAAACAATCAAGGAGCTTCAAATGAACAGGCAAGCAATATCCATCGTTACACCACCTCCAACCACCCTATCAGCGCTTGAGCAACTGTATGTAGCCTACTTTAATCGCCCCGCTGATGTTAGCGGCTTTTTCCATTGGTGGAGTGCAGCCAGTCAGTTCGGTGTCAGTTTGGCGGCGATTGGGGACGCTTTTGCCACCACCCCCGAATATATTGCCGCCTATGCCGGTTTGAGCAATGGCCAGATCGTCAATAAAGTGTATCAAAACCTGTTTGGCCGCGATGCCGAATCGGGCGGGAAGGCGTATTGGGTTGATCTTCTGGAGCGCCATGTCATTACCGTCGCCAACGTGGTGACGCAGGTGGCGGCTGCCGCAGTGGGCAGTGACAGTGAGGCCTTGCATGCCAAAACAGCCGCTGCACTGGCTTTTACCACTGCCCTTGATACGGAAACCGCACCGTTGTATGAAGGCCCGGCGGCCGTTGCCGTGGCCAAGGCGTTTCTTTCTTCCATTGTTGATAATGCATCGCTAGCCAGAAGTACCGCCCCCGCCGCCCTGCAACAGGTGCTTGACAACATGTCGGTTGCCCACAACCCGTTGCTGGCACCGGTCACCTTCAACCTCACTGCCGCCACCGATCTCATTGTCCCCGCCGTCGCACCCACTGCCCTGGCGCAATTGCTGGGCAAGGACGTGGCCAATGGCACGGCAACGGCCAATGGCAACAGCATCAGCCAAACTTTTGACGGGGCCGACAGCATTGATTTGGGCGCGGGCCGCGACACGCTGAATCTGACGGCGCTCATCGGCAGCACCTGGGTCGTGCCCGCCACGGTCAAGGTGGCCAACGTGGAAACGGCGAATGTGACGGCCGATCAAGGCATCGTCATTGATACCCGCGCCTGGAGCGGCCTGAGCCAGGTGAACCTCACTGCCGGGGCGGCTGGCACGGTGACGGCGGCAGCGGGCACCAACATTACCAGTACCTTCGTGTTGGGCACGGGGGCCGGCGTGGTTGATGGCGGCAAGAATGTCGCCATCACCGTGACCGGCGCGCGTTTTGGCAGTGACGGCATCTCGGTCGGGCACACGCTGGCACCGACCGAAAATGTCACCATCAACTATAATGCAGTCGATGCTGGCAGTTACGGTGCGCTGAACGTGACTGGCGGCAACCTGGTTACCATCAATCAAAGCCACACCAACGGCGTCAATACCAGCGCGATCAACGCGCCTGTCACGGTGACGGGCACCCATGACACGGGCGAGGTTATCATCAACAATGCGGCCGCCGTGCAGGCGTCGGCCACGCAGGCGGGTATCGAACTGAACCGTGTCGTTATCACCGATGCCAATTTTGGCAGCCGGACCGACAGAGGCAGTATCGGGCAGGTAGCCGTAAGCAATTATTCATCATTGGTGATTAATGATAGCGCATTGTTCGATCTGAGTTTGTCCGGCGGGGCGGGCGATGTCACTATTTCCAACGGTGGCCTGGTTGGGGCCAGCGACAAAATATTGTTCCTGGAGCTGGATGGGGTGCGCTCCGGCACGCTGACTGATGCCAGCGGTGCCAATGGCGTGTATTCCCGCTTGAATATCCAGGCTTATGGGGCGGATTCCACCACCGGCATCCGCTTCAATGCGCTTGAAACGCTGAATGTAAGCGGGAACAGCCATTTAACGCTGTTATCAGACAACGGGCTTTTGGCATTGAAGAGCTTGCATGTCTTCGATAAGGCCGGCATTAGCGGCAATTTCAGCGCCACGGCGCTGACCCGTGTGGATACCTCGTATAGTACCGGCACCACCAGCGTGGTCATCGACGGTTCAAAGACCGATTATATCGGCGGTGCGGGTGCCGATTCGGTGACGTTGACGGCGGTTGGCTTGAATCATGTGGTGAAGCTGGGCACAGGGGCGGATCGGGTGATCATCAATGCAATCAGCCCCAGCCTGAACAACTATGGGGTGATTCAGGAAGTGCATGGCGGCGTCACGCTCGGGTTTGCCGACCATGGCAATGAAACCTTTGCCAGTGCGAAGCAGGAATTGGCTGCTGGTGCTGGTTTTCGCGATTATGCCGATGCCGTGATCCGTCATGGCGGCAATGCCAGCGGCAACGGCGCGATTGGCTGGTTCCAGTTTGGCGGCGATACTTATGTGGTTGAAAGCCGCCATGACGGCAGCGCGCCCACGGCCGCTTTTACGTCGGGGACGGACATCATCGTTCGCCTGACTGGCCTGGTTGATTTAAGCACGGCCGGGTTTGCGGATGGTTTGCTGACGGTGAAGTAGGCATTTGCTGCGCCGCTTGCTTGACAAAGCGGTCAAAAAACGGGCAGTATTACTCGATGATGGGCGGGCAATGGAGCAAACAAGCCCCGACATTTGGCGCAGCCCTGGCGATTTTGTGGCGAAAGCCAGATCGGGCGAGACGAAGATTTCGAATTGTAAAAACGAAGGGGCCAAGGTGGTGGACGGGGTAGATACGGTGCAAACGAGTTATCGCTACAAGAATGTGGTTGCGCCGGCGGTGAAGTAAGTGCCGGGGTGAGCCCGGCACCGGATGTTAGCGTAACACGTTCAGCCCACAGGATGGCCATGTTCCAGCCATGTTTCATGAGGCGGTCAGCCTTGACCCAGCGGGGCAAAGGCCGCTATCAATCTATCGATAACTTTGGCATGGCCCATGCTGGCACAACTTATTTGGCTGGCTCGGCTGGCGTCGGTGCAACGGGTGCCGATGCGGCTGGCGTCTCTGCAGCAGGCGCATTCTTGGCCGCTTTCGCTGCGACTTTTGCATCATGTGCAGCGGCACGCTGCTTGATTTCAGCCTGATGCCCCGCCTCGCCTACCGCAGCCAGCGCCGCGCAATCGACCTTGGAGGGATCGGTCCATTTTACCGCCTTGCCATAGACCACTGGCCGTACCAGACGCCACGGCCAAAACCCGAAGCGCTGCGAACCGGAATATTCAACAATCGCATCCGCACCCGCTGCCTTTGCCATCTCGGTCAGCTCAGGCAATAGCACATTGGCACTGCCGTATGATCCCTTTTCAACCTTGACATTCTTGATGAAGGTATAAGCGGCCGCCGGAACACCCCGGACGATGCACACGCCATTAAGCGAAGCGGGCATCGCGTAATACTCCGGTGTTCCTGCTGAGGCTGACGCACTGGCGGCGGCTGGCGCACTGGCGGCGGCATTGTCTTGCGAAAAAGCCAGCGACGACATCAACATCAAACCCAACCCAACACCAACACTGTGACTATTCATTCTTAACGCTCCAAAAAAATTAACCAGGTAAATTCAAAACAATTCAAGCGCGGAGTATACACGCTGGCCCCGAATGATTCAACTATTTTTCTTTGAAGCAAAACCCGGTGCTGGCCGCAATCAGCTTGCACGCTAAAATGATGCTGAAAAAAATGGCATGGCCGGGATTTTGCCTTTGCGAGCAAATACGGCTGGGCCATTATGCTGCGGGTGAGCCAGACCCGCACACATCCATAACGATGCCGCGTAACCAGCGGTGCGCCGGGTCGGCATCGTGCCTCGGGTGCCATAGCAATGAAACCGTGAATGCTGGCACAGGCAGCGGCAAAGCAAAGCAAAACATGCCGGCACGCAGGATGCCGGTTTGTCGTTCCGGCACGCTGGCGATCAAGTCCGAGCCGCGCGCCAAGGCCAATGCGCTGGCAAAGCTGCCAACGATGGTCACCATCTCGCGTTCCAGCCCAAACGGTTTCAAAGCATCATCAATCGGCCCACGTTCCAAACCGCGCCGCGAAACGCTGATGTGGCCACCACTGGCATAGCGGGCCAAAGTTTTCCACAAAGCCCTCACGCACACGCAGGGTGAAGGTTCTGGCGAGCTGTGTCAAATCCAACTTTTCCGCCGGACGCAACACCGCTTCGGCATTCGCCACCAGGAAACTGACTTGCTCGCGCAATGCCAGTGCGCGCGGCGTCGGCACCAAACCTCGCCCGGCGCGCACCAGCAGCGGATCACCCGTAACCTGACGCAGACGCGCGAGCGCGCGACTCATGGCCGAGGGGCTAAGCTGCAAGCGTTGCGCGGCGCGCACCACACTGCCTTCAGTGAGTAGTGCATCGAGCGTGATCAGCAAGTTGAAATCGGGTGGTGTCATGGTTTGATTTGGTTTGGTTTGGTTTGATTTTGGCGTCGTTTTTCCTGACATGGCGTCAAACGCAATTATACAGTGCAATTGCTGCGCCTTCCGCCATGCCAAACCAGTGTGTATGATGAATTTTATTTTTAATGGAGTTTATTTTGAAATCGATCATGCTAAAACCGGATGCAGTGACTGCGCCAGCCAGCGCATCCACACCTGCACTACGCCAGGTGCTGACCTGCCTGTCACTGACGATGTTACTGCCCGCGCTGGGCACCAGTATCGCCAATGTGGCCTTGCCAACGCTGAGCCATTCATTCAACGCCTCATTTCAGCAAGTGCAATGGGTGGTGCTGGCCTATCTGCTGGCCGTCACCAGCCTGATTGTTGGCGTGGGCCGCCTGGGTGATCTCACTGGCCGCAGGCGATTACTGCTGGCAGGCATCTTTGTGTTCACGCTGGCCTCAATTCTGTGCGCCGTTGCACCAACGCTGGGTTGGCTGATCGCCGCGCGCACGCTGCAAGGCCTTGGTGCCGCCATCATGATGGCGCTCACCATGGCGCTGGCGGGTGATGTGGTGCCAAAGGAAAAAACCGGCAGCGCCATGGGTTTGCTCGGGGCCATGTCGGCCACGGGCACCGCGCTCGGGCCTGCGCTGGGCGGCATGCTGATCGCCGGATTCGGTTGGCGCGCTATTTTCCTGGTCACCGTGCCGCTGGGCTTGGCTGCCCTGCTGCTGGCGCAGCGCGTGTTACGCCCTGAGCGCGTGCAGGCAAAGCCCGTGCGCCTGGACTTGATGGGTATGCTCATGCTGGCACTGACGCTTGGCGCTTATGTATTGGCCGTAAGCAGTGGGGCCGCAGGCACGGCGGGCGCGGGTGGGCGCGGCCATTTCAGCCTGTTCAATCTGGCCTTGCTGTGCGCTGCGGCATTGGGGCTTGGCTTGTTTGTGTACATCGAATCCCGGGTCGCCGCGCCGTTGCTTCAATTGGCGCTATTGCGTGATCCGGGATTGAGCGCAGCCTGCGCCAGGAGTGTTTTGGTCACCAGTGTGGTGATGGCAACGCTGGTGGTTGGCCCCTTTTACCTGGCTCAGGCGCTGGCGCAGAGCGCTGTGCAGGTAGGGCTGATTATGTCATCCGGCCCGATTGTCGCCGCCATAACCGGGGTGCCTGCGGGCCGCATCGTGGACAGGTTCGGCGCGCAGCGCATGAGCGTTGCCGGGTTGATCGCCATGCTGGTCGGCTGCACCATGCTGGCGCTGCTGTCGTTGCTGTCGCTGGTGGCGACGCGCTTTGGCGTTGCGGCATACATCACGCCGCTGGTGGTGCTGACCGCTGGCTATGCCCTGTTTCAGGCGGCCAACAACACCGCCGTCATGAGCCTGGTTGGCACGGCGCAACGCGGGGTTATCTCCGGCATGCTCAATCTGGCGCGCAATCTTGGCCTGATCACTGGCGCATCGGCAAGGGGCACGGTATTTGCGCTCGCCTGCGCAAGCGCCGCCACGACAACAACGCAGCCGGATGCGGTTGCGCTCGGGATGCGCGTCACCTTCGCCGTCGCCGCCGCGCTGATCGTGCTTGCGCTGGGCGTTGCGGCACTGAGTCGTGCGCTTGCGCCCGGCTGCGCGCCCGAAGCGGATTCAGATCGACGGGTTTAGAATCAGCCACGCTGGCAGGACATGCCGTGGCTGCCATTTTTCACATCATCGCCAACGCTATTTACTAAAATTAAATTCCATAAGCAGAACCCTTACTCCCTGATAACCAGGAGCCATGCCTGAGTGGTGGAACGGCGGGAATGGGCCAGCCTTACGAATAATTTGCAGCAGGTACTGGTCAAGCCAGGCATTGTCTGAAAATTGTTGAATCCTTGGCCCACCATCGCCCATATGCAACGTGCCTTGTTCGGTAATAGGAATATACATGACCACACGACCATATTGCTTTTTCCCGTCAATCTCGGGGATGTTCGTTATTCCAGCTTTCTTCATTTCATCCTCCACCTTACGGTAATAACCAGCAAATTCAGAACCAGTAGTA
>CAMBDR010000049.1 GCA_945864765.1 Janthinobacterium lividum
GCAATTGATGAGAACACCTTTGCCGCAGGAATTAAGGTTACGGACGAAGGATTGGCTGCACTTGTGATGGGGCGGGATGCATTTCATGGTGAGTGGAATTGCCGCCTGAAGCCGCATGGGCCACTGTCTTAGCGCTTTGAATTATTCAAGTTATTTTTGCTCAATTCCTTGGTTGGGTGCCGTCGGTTTGGCGGTGGGCACCAGCCGCACGCGCGGTGGTTCGTGCAGTTCGGGCGCGAGCGGTTGCAAAGGCTTGCCGCCGCCACCGATGCGATCCGGCCCATTATTATCCACCACCGCCAACGCCGCCACAATACGCTGCAAGTCGCGCGTCCAATGGGTATTGTCACGCACTCGTTGCTCTATCTCATAACCCCAATCGGCTTTGAATTGACTGCGAAACGAGCCATTGGGGCCGGTTTCTGCTGTGAGTGCAAATGATGCGCCCCAGGTATCATCGACCACATAGGCACCATAATTTTGTAGCGTCCATGCCAGCATTTTGCCTGGCTCGGTTTCCAGCCCCAAACTGGCCAAACTTTTATTGGCAGGGATGGCCAACAACGCGCCCATTTTCAGCGCCGTGGGCGGCGCGTCAGTGTCGTCGTTTAAATTGACGTTTTTCTTGCCCAGGCGCAAGCTGCCGTAATGGCCCACGGCATACGCATCTGCCGCAATGGCGGGCCAGCGAAAACAATCATGCTTGCTGCGGCAGGCATGCAAGGCCTGTTTGGCGTACACATCGATTTTTAAGGCATGGCGTGGTGCCGGGCCACCGGGGCGCAATTCACCCAGGCGCAAGCTGCCACCAAAGGCCGATAAACGGGATGCACCATGCGCGCCGCTGTGCCCGTCGCCATATAAATCGACCGGGGGAAATTTGATCACGCTGGTGGCCGGGCCGCCCGCAACGCAGCGGGTAAACGGCTGCGCCTGCAACAGGGTGCGGCGGTCGGCAGTGAGAAAGACGGTGGAATTGTTTTTGTTATTGTGCGGCACCACGTAGTCAACCGGCACCCGCACTTCCATCAATAGATCGCCCGTGGCTTTGCAGCGGTCTTTGCCGGTCCAGGCGGCGTCGCTGTGGTAGACCGGGATGAGCGGTGCATCCGGCTCCAGGATGATGATTTCATCGTCGATTTGCGGCATCGGTGCCCATTTGTCATTGCCAGGAATGGCCGCCAATTTGGCTGGGACATAAACCGCGTCGCTGCCAATGGGCATATTCCAGATGCTGGTGCTGGCGAAGGGCCATTTTAACGGGTCACGCGTCTCGGGTTTGTCAGCCGAGCGCACTGGGGCCGGGGCAAAACACAGCACCAACCCTAGCGCAGCGCAGAAAGCCGATACTCGCAACATGGCCAACCCCTTAGCGTGCCGCCACAATAATTTGCTTTAATTTACCTGCATCGACGCTAAAAGCGCGTATGCCCTCGGCCAATTTTTCGGTGGCCATGGCGTCGTCATTGAGCATGGTGCGGAAATGTTTTTCATCCAGGGTCAATTTGTGCAAATGCGCGTGGGGTGCCGCTTCGGTGGTGAGTTTGCGCTCCATTGGCGCGTTGGACTCCGATAAGGCCTGTAATAAATCCGGGCTGATGGTAAGCAAATCGCAACCCGCCAATTCGGTGATTTGCCCGAGATTGCGGAAACTGGCACCCATCACTTCCGTGGCGTAACCAAACTTGCGATAGTAATTGTAAATTCGTTTCACCGATTGCACGCCCGGGTCTTCCGCGCCCTGGTAATCCATATTGGTGGATTTTTTAAACCAGTCATAAATGCGCCCAACAAAAGGGGAAATTAATTGCGCACGGGCTTCGGCGCAGGCAATGGCCTGGGTCAGTGAAAAAATCAGGGTCATGTTACAACGAACGCCTTCTTGCTCCAATACCTGCGCTGCCTGAATGCCTTCCCAGGTGGCGGCAATTTTGATCAGGACGCGCTCGCGTTCAATGCCTGCCGCTTGATACAGCGCAATCAATTCGCGCCCTTGTACGATCGTGCCCTCTGTGTCAAACGAGAGCTTGGCGTCGATTTCAGTGGAAACCCGACCGGGGATGATTTTTAATATTTCCAAACCAAAAGCAATCAATAAATGGGAAATTAATTCGTTGGTGCCAAGGTTGGGGTGATCCTGAATCACTTTGCGCATCAGCGGTTTGTATTCATCCTTTTGCACCGCTTTGAGAATGAGCGAAGGATTGGTGGTGGCATCTTGCGGCGTATAAGCCTCTATGCTTTGAAAATCGCCCGTATCAGCGACCACGGTGGTGTATTGTTTGAGTTGTTCGAGTTGGTTCATGGTAGTCGGCAGAAAAGAGTTAAATAAGTTGAATGAGTTGAATGATGTTGAAATCAAGTGAATTACGACATTGTACGCATTCTTGCATCATGGTTCGGCGTCAAGCGCTGGCTTTGTCCCCCTTTTTTTACATAATCGAGGGATTTTCAGCTTGGTTTGGCGCAATCAAGGGTAAATCCAGGGTAAAAATCGTTCCCTTGCCAACCGAGCTTTCGACATTAATTTGGCCGTGCAGTAATGATGTGACAATGTTATAAATAATCGATAAGCCCAAACCGCTACCACCTTCACCGCGTTTGGTGGTGAAGAATGGTTCGAAAATCTGTTTTAAATCTTGCTCTAAAATCCCCGCCCCATCATCCTGAAACCGTATCTGGACACGACCCGTACTGGGGCGACCCGCATTGGGGCGGCCCGTCTCGGGACGACCCGTACTGGGGCGGCCCGTCTCGGGGTGGCCAGCATCGGCACTTCCAATATTATTATCAATAGTGGCACTGAGCAACATACGTCCCCCCCTGCGTCCGGCAAAGGCATGCAGCAAGGCATTATTGATGAAATTGGTGATGATCTGGCCATAAGGGCCGGGATACCCATCCAGAAAAATGCCTTCGGGAATCGCCATTTCAATGCTATGCCCCGATTGGCGGATTTGCGTCATCATGGTGGCGATGATTTCATGGCTGGTTTGTTGTAATTCAAACAGGCGACGGTGGGCCGTGGTTCGATCTACCGCGACTTGTTTAAAGCTGGCAACCAGATCAGCGGCGCTGGATAAACCACGCATGATCAGGGTTGGGGCTTCGTTGGCTTCTTCCAGGTAAGTGGTCAGCTCGCTTGCTTGCAAGCTTTGGGTGCGCAAGCGTTGTTCGATGTTTTCCGTTTTTTCTTGCAAGGCACTGGCCATCATCAGGCTGTTGCCAATGGGCGTGTTTAATTCATGCGCCACACCTGCTACCAAGGCACCCAGTGCCGCCAGTTTCTCATGCCCGATCAATTGGGCCTGCGCTTGCTTGAGTTGCTGGTAAGCCTGCGAGTTGTCCAGCGCAATCGCACCATAGGCGCACAGGGTGCGAAAAATCAGGCGTTCGCGTTCATCATAGGCGTGCCGATCCTGCGCCCGCACCGCCATCACACCCAGGATGCGGTCGCCCAGCATGAGCGGAGAAAAGAGCGTAAAAAACGGTTTGTCGTCAATAAAGTGTTGCGCCAGCAGCTCGCGGCGGTCGCGCACGCAACGCGCGCAGTCAGCGGCTTGGTCGTTGAGTGCGGTGCTGGCCATGCCCAACTCGGCGCTGGTGCTAAAGACCAAATTCAAGGTCAAATAATCATGATCGAGCAAGAAAATACCAAAGGCGTCGGCGTCGAGTAAGCCGCTCACATGACGATTGAGCGATTGATACACCACCGTGGTATCCAGTTGGGCGGTAATCTCTTGCCCGATGGTACTCAAATGTTCGAGTGTCAGCGTGGTTTGGTGTAACACTTCGGCGCGCCGTGCTTCCGATACGGCCAGTTCGCTATGATGTTCGGCCACGGCCTGGGCGCGTTCGGCCTCGTGCCGCATTTGCATCTGCGCCAATAATTCTGCCTGGGTTTCGCGTAGCGTGTGCAAAGTGGCTTCCAGATGGCGGTAGGCGCTGGCGTTATCAAAGGCAATGGCACCGTAAGCGCACAGGGTGCGGAAAATCAGGCGTTCGCGTTCGCCATAAGCATGCCGCCTGAGCGATTGAATCGTCATCACGCCCAATACCTGGTCGCCAATGGCCAAGGGCGCAAACAGCTTACTTTGCATCGGCAGCTTGCCAGCCGAGGCAGGGGAGGCTGCGCTTTCCGGTTCAACCAGGATTTCATGGCGCTCACGCACGCACAGCACTTCGGTCGATTCGCCATTGGAGAGCGGGATTTGAATCGGTGTCAGCGAGTGGCCTTCTTCTACCCCAAAGGTTAAATTCAGGCTAAACCCATCGGCATCAAGCAGGTAGACCGCGAAATGGGTGGCGTCGAGCAAACCGTTCAGGTGCCTGTCCAGCGATTGAAAAACCGCGTATAAATCCAGATGCGCGGTGATCTCTTGTCCTATGGTATCAAGCCGCTTTAAAATTAAACTGGTTTGTTGCAGCGATTCAGCGCGCTTGGCTTCGGAGGCGGCAAGTTGCCGATGGCGCTCGCCTTCAGCCCGTTCGCGCTCGGTTTCATGCCGCACCTGTAGTGAAATGGCATGGTTAATCGCCTCCTGGCTATGGGTTTTATTGCGTGCCTGGTTGGCTTTGCGGGAAAACGCGAACGCGGTGGCGGGCTCGCCCGCCGCAAAATAGGCGTCGGCAATGGCATCGAGCAAGCTGTCGGGAACGGTATAGCCTTCGATTCGTTCCGATACTTCGAGCGCCTGCTGTAAATAGTACAGGGTGGGGGCGCTACCGCTCTGGGCACCCTGGGTACCCTGGGGGGGGGGTAATTCATGGCGCGTATGGATTTCGGCCAACACCTGTAAGGCTGAAATTTGCTGCGAAGCATCGCCATCCGAGCGCGACATGGCCAGCGCAATGGTGGCCAGTTGCAAGGCTTCCTGCGGTCGGTTCAGGTTGGATAATGCATGGGCCTGACCACGCCGCGCGGTGGCTTGAAAATCGGCCTGGTGTAAGGTGTCAGCGCGTTCTTCCAACTGACGAAAGGTTTCGAGCGCATCAAAATAAGAACCTTTGTCGAGCAATAAGTCGCCCAGGTTGCGTAAAGCCAGGGTATAACAGCGCGAATCGGACAAGGGGGCCAGCGTGCTGCAGGCTTTGGTCAGCATTTCGTGCGCGGTATCGAGCCGCCCCAGCAGGCGTAGCGTTTCAGCGGTATGAATCAAACTCAGACCAATGCAACCCGGCCAACCGGTTGGCAAGGCCAGATCGACCCCGCGCTGCTTCCATTCCAGCGCGGCGAAATGGTCGTTTAAATTGGCAAAACTGGCACCGATATTGGTGGCGGCGTAAATTGCCCGGTGCAATTGCCCGGTTTCCAGCGCGGCTTCATAGGTGTGGGTGCGTAAGGCGGCAGCGTGGCCGAAATTATTCGCCTGGAAGGCCACGGCACCGAAATAATCATTGATCCAACTTTGCACGGCAGGGGCCAGATCAACGGTTTTGTCGGAAAAGCGTTGCCCCCAGTGGTTTTGGTCGGCACGCACATGCCGCCAAATCGACAGCCGCGCCAGTGCCGCTTCGGCAATATCGACCCGCATGCTATCGTTGGCGGCGCGGGCGTGGCTGGCGCAGGCTTCCAGGCTGGCGTCACGGGCGGCGTTATGGCCACGGTCGCCTGCGATCCAGGCCGCAATCCAATTTGCATCAGCATTGCCAATGTGGTCATCATATTCAATGAACAACTGCGTGGCTTCGGTGACCAGGGCATCGGCTTCGCCCAGATTGGCATGTAACCATTTGACTTCAGCGCGCACCAGCAGCAAGCGGCCCAGCGTGCATTGCTGTTGGGCATCGCTCAATTCGCAGCGGCTCAAGGTTTGCCGCACTTCATCGATTAATGCCAAGGCGCGGCGCGAGTTGCGCTGGCGTAAATGCCAGCATAAATTTGTCAAGGCGCTCAAGCGTGCGTGACCAAACAATTGGGGCAACTCGGCTTCCAATCGTGCCACAGCATTGTTGAGTACAAACATTTCCATTCGTTCGGCCTTGATAAATGAGATAGATCACATGCTACTAGCCAATCCTACCGTAAAATGTGGCGAAATTAAAGAATCATCGCATTTGTCATGCTGCTTCAGTGCAAATTTTGTGGAAGTGTCTTGCTTTTGAGCGTATTTTCCGGCGTTTGGACTGATTCAGGGTAATTTTTGACTCAGTAAGGCCACGCTTGTCGTGTCGAGGGCTGAGAAGTTTGAAGTCTTGATCTGATCAAGGCTGTTTTGTTGGCGTTTCGTGATAGTCTGTATGGACTGAAATCTCAGGTAGTTGTTGCGGCAGAACATGTTTAACGCTTTGTAAAGGAAATACATCATGTTGGAATCGAATTTGGAAGTTGTAAAAAAAGATATGGATGTTTTGGTTAAGGATGCGCAAGAATTATTTCATGCTGCATCGCTGTTGACGGGCGAAAAAGCCGATGAGTTGCGTAATCGCGGCATGCGGATTTTGGATTCCGCCGTGGCCAAAGCGCAAAGCATGCAAGAGGCAGCCATTCGCACCGGTAAAGAAATCGCCATTACCACGGATGACTATGTGCGGGAAAATCCGTGGCGCGCAGTGGCGGTGGCAACCGGCGTGGGTGTGTTGGTGGGCTATTTGTTAGGCCGCAAATAAGCGGGTTTCAGAGCACTTTGGGAAGCATGATCATGCTTCCCAAAAATGCGCTTCCCGGAATACGCTTCCCGGTTTATGTTATCGCGTGGACAAGCGCATCTTTTCAATAAAATATTCCGTATCACCAAAACAAGAGCTGGGCACGCCTTTGCGTTGGGCATAGCTGAGCACCACCGACTTGTTTAAGGCTTGCTCCAATTCACGCACCAGTGCGTCGTCGCGCACGGTAAATGCAAATTTCTCGGGTAAGGCACCGGGCGTGGCCGACATCAATAATTCCCCTTCCCAAGTTTTGCAAATATAACCACGTTTGGATAGTTTTTGTAGAAAGCCCGCGCGCTCACCTTCTGAGTAAGCCCAATGTAAGCTGGCCCAGGTATAGATGGCGGCAATGCCGATCAGGGCAACGATGATGCCAAGTAATATCAATTTGAGGCGGCGCGCGGTAGGCATGGTTTTTCCTTGGTTTACAGATGCGGTATGATTTGCGGCAATAAATCGGTAAAGGTACGGCCATTGCCGATTTCACCAATCGCATGCACTTTCCAGTCGTCTTGATGGCGATATAGTTTAACCATGATTTGCGCTGTATGCGGCCCTTGGTTGGAGAGTGAATATTTGGCTATTTCCTGGTTGTTCGTGCCATTCACAATGCGGCAGGTCGCATTGTCAATTTGGGTAAAATTCTGCCCGGTAAAACTGTTGACGGTAAAGACCAGGCTTTTGACTTGTGCAGGCACACGGCTTAAATCGACGATGATTTGTTCGTCATCGCCATCACCTGCCCCGGTGCGGTTGTCGCCCGTATGCACGACTGAGCCGTCTTTGGATTGTAATTGGCGAAAATACACCGCGTCGATATGTTGGTTTTTTTCGTCAAACATGATGCAGGATGCATCCAGATCAATATCCGGTGCTTTGCCGCCAAAACCAAGGAAGCCTTTGGATTTGGTGACATCCCAGCCCAAGCCCATCATAATTTTGGATAGGCCTTGGCCGCCTTCTTTGGCAAGTGAAATCTTTTGCCCTTTGCTTAAACTGACAGACATATTCATTCCTTTAAGAGTTAATGCTGGTTGATGCTATATTATGCGAAATGGACAGTGGGCAAATTAAACCATGCCACCTAGTCCGCCGGAACTCTTTTTGCCCGCTTGCGCCCATTCTAAAAAGTTATCGCGGTTGCGTGAGCAAATAAAGACTTTACCGTTGCCGGAAAAACGTAAAACGATACCTTCGCCACTGGTCACACTATTGACCAGATTGCTGACCATGCCGCCAAAGCCACCTTGCTTTGCGCCAGTCGTCACTGAGATTTCATAGCGTAAAGTATTATCCCAGCACACCACATGCGAGTTATCGATAATCACATCCTTGCCGGGTGTGACATCAAGTTGAAACATCGAACCAAAGCCGGAGACGATGACTTGACCATTGCCCGAGGTTTCCATTACAAACAAGCCGCCGGATTGCGCAAACATGGCATTGCCGACGCTTTGAGTACGCATTTTGAGTTCGATACTCGAATCGGATGCGACAAAGGCACCATCGTTTAAAATGTATTGTACTTTTCCACAGTCAATAATTTGCATGGCACCGGGCAGGCAAGGGGAAAGCAGGCAATCACCATCGCCATTCACCGCTTCAATGTGCTGCTGAAAAAACGATTCGCCGCCGGCCAATCGGCGCATCAGCGCGCCGCCCAGGCCGCCTTGCATTTTGCCGCGCAATTCGAGATTGGCTTCCATCATCACCATGGCGTCGGATTCACAGAAAATCTTTTCGCCACGGCGTAATGACACGTGTAAAAATGGGTCAATATCCCCGGTTGTGGTAAACACTGGCATGAGTTAGCCTTTCCTTGGGTCGAGCACCAGCCGCACACTGGAAGGCGTGCAGACTGGAATGCGGTAGTAGAGTCAGTGAGTAAAGTGGTGCGTGGCTCAGGCATCGACACCGAATGACTTGGCCAGGGGGCCAAGGCCACCTTTAAAACCTTGCCCAACTGCGCGGAATTTCCATTCAGCACCGTTGCGGTAGATTTCGCCAAAGATCATGGCCGTCTCTACCGAGCCATCTTCTGATAAATCGTAGCGTGCGAGTTCTTTATCGCCGTCGATATTGACGCAACGCATATAGGCTTTACTGACCTGGCCGAAATTTTGGTTGCGCTTTTCGCCTTCGTTAATGGTGACTGAAAACATGATTTTGCTGACATCGGCCGGGATGCGATCCAGGTCGAGCGCAATCACTTCATCATCGCCTTCACCTTGCCCGGTTTTGTTGTCGCCGCCATGTACGATCGAACCGCAAGTTGATTTGAGGTTGTTATAGAAAATAAAGTCGGCGTCCGAGCGCACTTTGCCATCTGCCTTTAGCATAAATACACTGCCATCCAAATCGAATTCCACACCATCGGTGGCGCGTGGGTCCCAGCCCAGGCCGACCAATAATTTTTTCAAATTCGGTGCTTCTTTGCTTAAATTGACGTTACCACCTTTTTGCAAGCTAATAGCCATGATAAATACTCCTTTACATTAATAGATGACCGATGCCTCGCATCGATTTAAGTTACTACCTGCGTTGTTACCCAAGTTAATACCCTCGCTCGTGGCGAGTTATGTTTTAGTATGTTGCCGTCTACCCCTTGAACCAAATCGATTGCCTTACTCTTTACTGATTTTGCCGAATTTACTGACTTTGCCGATTTTGGCTATCCCGATAGCGAATGGATGACCACAGCGACAGCAAAATAAATGCCACACCCGAAAAACCGGTGAACCACTCCGGCACATGGTATTTGACGCTGGCCAGCATGATCAGGGCCAATACCCCAATAGCATAATGCGCGCCATGCTCCAGATACACAAATTCATCCAGCGTACCCTTATTGACCAAAAACACGGTCAATGAACGCACAAACATGGCCCCGATTGCCAAACCCAGCATGATGATCACGACATCGTTGGAAATCGCAAAAGCACCAATCACGCCATCAAAGCTGAACGAGGCATCCAGCACTTCCAGATAGATAAAGCCGCCAATGCTGCCACCCAACATCATTTTGCCGACTGCCGGGTCATGTTTTTCCGGTTCCAAAAAGCTGCTGATATACTTAACCGCCACATACACCGCCACCCCCACCACGCCGCTGGTGAGCGAGGATAATTTACGTGCATCGGGAATTAAGCTGACACAGGCAAAGACCGCTAGCAGCGTGAGTAAAATTGCCAGCCCTTCGGTGCCATGTTGGCCCAATTTTTGTTCGATGATGCCTAACCAGTGCAACTCTTTTTCTTCATCGAACAGAAAATTTAAAAACACCAGCATCAAAAATGCGCCACCAAAGGCGGCCACTTCGGCATGGTTTTCACTTAAATGACGCGCATACTCCTGTGGCTGGTGCAAAGCCATTTGCCAGACATCCAATAAGCTCAGGCTGGTGGCGACCGATACGATTAACAGCGGAAATAGCAGGCGCATGCCAAACACTGCAACGATAATCCCCAATGTGAGGAAGATTTTTTGCCAAAACGGGTTCCAGGTTTTTAATACCGAGGCATTCACCACCGCATTATCAAACGAGAGCGATACTTCCATGACGCCCAAAATACTGGCGATCAAGAGCGCATGAAGTGCGCCAGACAGGCCAGCCAAGTGATAACCCCACCCGGCCGCAACGGCAAGTAAGATGAATGTGGTAATGAACGACATGCGAAAGTGCTGCATTGTTATTTCCTTAATAGTGACAGCGGTAGACTGGCACAAGGTGTTATACGGGTCGCCCCATATGAAGGGTGAAACCTGATCCTTCAAGAGGCAAACCAATAAATTTACAGCAAATTTACAATTTTTGCGTGTTTCGGCATTTCAGTGATAGCATTTTGCACGCATGATTGAAGTTTGCCGACAGCATAATACAAAGTAATGGATACGACTATGAGTGAATATCTGATACAGGTTCAGGGAAAACCATTTGATTTGACCAAGCTCACCGTGGGCTTGGGATGGGCGGTTGCGAATTCATATGGCGAAATTCCCGCCGTGCATTATCCTGGCACGCCGCGCCCACATCAGGAACACGATTTGGATATGGTCGCGCTTTTATTGGACGAGACTGGTAAAATTGCGCAGCTTGGCGGCTTGGGTGGCGGTGCTGGCTCAGTTGCTGGCTCTATTGCCAGCCCCGGTCAGGGCGATGTTGTGTTCCATAAAGTGCCGAGCCACAGCAGCGGTGCAGTGTATTTGAGTGGCGATAACCGGATGGGTGTGGAGGCCGGGCAATTGCATGCTGATGGCGAGCAAATTGTGGTTGATCTAAATAAATTGGAGCCGCAATATCACCGCATTGTGTTGATGGTTACGATTCATGACGGTCGGCATCGGAGCCAAAATTTTGGCGTGGTGCGCAATGCCTGGGTGCGTGCGATGGATGCCAATGATCAATTAATAGCGCGCTTGCAAATCAGTGGCAATCCGGCACTGGCCCGGTTTAGCGCCATGAGCTTTGCCGAATTGGTGCGCGAGGGTGCAGGGTGGAAATTCGTGTATCTTGGCGTGCCGCATGAAAGTGATCGATTTGTTGATTTATTGAAGCCGTATTTGTAATTTGCCTGTGCATTATTTGCATTATTTGCATTATTTAAAATTTAAATTGTTTAAGGCTGAGTAGAATGACATCCACAACAACGATGAGAAACAATAGCACCAGCGGTGGTACAAATAACGGGGCAAATCATGCCACCATGAGTGGAACTGGACGCCATTCAGGTGCTTGGGCTACGTCAGATAAATATATTGCAACCTTATTTTTAATATCGGGCTTCTCCGCTTTAATTTATCAAGTGGTTTGGCAGCGGGTTTTATTCACCACCTTTGGCATTAATACCGAAGCGGTCACGGTGATTGTTTCGGTGTTTATGTTTGGTCTGGGCATTGGGGCTTTGGCGGGAGGCTATTTGCAAAAGCGCTACCACACGGTGTTGCTGCAAATCTTTCTTGCACTTGAAGTTTTAATTGGTTGTTTTGGTTTGGTTAGTTTGGATTTAATTCATTGGATTGGTGGCGTCTCCAACAACCCTGGCACGCCCCAGTTGGTGATGTGGACTTACCTCATTTTGGCCCTGCCCACTTTGCTGATGGGCGCGACGCTACCGATTTTGGTTGCGTATTTACAACAGTACTTTCATAACCTTGGAAAAACAGTGGGATTGTTGTATGCCTTCAATACCATAGGCTCGGCCATTGCCGCCTTGGTGACGGTGCAAGTGTTGTTTGTGTTATTTGGGCAAAAAACCGCCGTCATGGTGGCGACTGGCTGTAATTTTCTGACGGCTGCCTTGATTTTTGACGCCAGTCGCCGTTTGCGTCTGGCCAAACAAGCGGGTTGGTTGATTGCGAATCAAGATCGGGCGGAAGATCGCGCGCAAGCCGCTTCGGCCTTACCGCAACACCACTTGCCGTATCGGATGGCGTTTTTGAGTTTGATGTTGGTTGGCTATATTTCCCTGAGTCAAGAAATTTTATGGTATCGCCTGTTGGGCTATTTGACCGGCGGCAGGCCACAAGTGTTTGGTATGTTGCTGGCGGCGTTTTTGGTGGGCATTGCGGGCGGTTCCCTGCGCGCCAAAAAACTGTGTGAAACCGGGCGCGACCCATATCGCTATCTGGTGCAAGCGATGTTGCTGACCGCTGTGGTATTTTACCTGGCTACGCCCGCCGCAGCCTGGTTGACCGGCACCTTTGGCAAGCAAGCCGGGCCATTTTTGATTTACCCGATTATTGCGCTGGTGGCGTTTTTTACCGGGGGCGTGTTGCCGATGTTAATTCATGTGGGTGTCGCCAATCAGGATGACGATTCGACCGAAACCATGTCCTGGCTGTATTTTGCCAATATCATTGGCGCTACGTTGGGGCCCATGTTGACCGGTTTTATTTTGCTCGACCATTTTACGCTGGAAGGTAATGTCGTCATCCTGACCGGGATTACGCTGGCCTTTGTGTTGGCCTTGTTGGTGGTCATTCCCAAACCCATGGCCTACAAACGCAATGTCTTGGGCATGATGGTGGCGCTCTTGGCAGGCGGTGGCTTGTTACATGGTTGGCTGTTTGCCGGGCATATGGAAAAAATCCAGTATGGCGATAACAAGCATGCGCCATTTCGCTATAAACTGGAAAACCGGGGCGGCATCATCACCGTGGAGCCGGGCGCGAATGGCGCGATTTATGGCACCGGCATTTATGATGGCCGCTTCAATACCGACCCCGTCATCAACAACAATTTTGTTGACCGCGCCTATATGATTGCGGCCATGCACCGCAAACCGCAGCGTATTCTTGAAATTGGCTTAAGCTCCGGTTCTTGGACCCGTGC
>CAMBDR010000050.1 GCA_945864765.1 Janthinobacterium lividum
CGCCGACCGCAATGCCGACTTGCGCGGTGCCGTGCATGACTTGAATAACACGATCATGCCCATGACCTACACCGCGCACGAAATCGCCAATTGCAACGATCTGGCCAGTGCCAAAGCCATTGCCCAAGCCATGGAAACCCGTTTGCGCGGCCTCAGTAGTTCGATTGTGGATGTGGTTGAAATGGCGGTAGTGGGCACCAAGCTAAAAACCCCCGCCGATGCGGTGATTGATCTGACCGATCTGGCCGCCCATTTTTCAAGGGAGTTTAAGTCCATGGCGGTGGAGCGCGGCATCATCCTGGGTTTTAATGTGGTGCCAGGTGCCATCAAAAGCAATGAATGGCTATTGCAGCGCATCATCCACAACCTGATGATGAATGCCATCGTCCACGGCAAAAGGAAAACACGGGTCAAACTGTCGCTGTACTGCAACCGCCATTGTTGCTTTATCCGCATCTGCGATACCGGCCCCGGCATTGCGGGAGCCGATGGCCCCGACCGCGTCGCCAATTTCAAAAATGTGGTCAACACGCTGGCCCGCAACAAAACAACCGGGCCAGATCAGGCCAACGGCCTGGTGCGCCGACACGGGCTGGGTTTGCGAAGCGTGCTGCGCATGAGTAACACGCTGGACTTGCCAATAGCGATGCAATCCCGGCTTGGCATGGGCACCATCTACCGCTTCAAGGTGCCACTCGCCGATTCCTGCTTGCCCTGATCCCCCTGCTGATCCCCCCTGCCCTGCCAGAAATTGCCGTCCGGCAGGTTTTTACCCCATCAGCCTGCACCACCCAGGCCAGCCGTCCGGCACTATTTGCCAGGCAATCAAGGGCTACGACGCACTAAAGCCCCCCTGTTGCGCCCGCCCAAAAAAAGTTCCTGCTTGCACGCTTACCAAATCTGGCAATGCTTGTTACCATCTACGCAATGAAAACGAATCGAATGGCGTGAAATTGCGTCCCCTCATGCCACGCGTTTTCAGCCTTTTTTACCCTGTTTGATTAAAAAATGAGAACAATGATGACGAATTTTGCGCTGATTCAAACCAACGCCGATCTGGCAACCCTACTGGTACAACAGGAAGTTTGCCTGCGCAACCTGGAAGAAATGCTCGCCGCACGCTGGCATGCCAGCCAAAGCCTGATGACGCTGCACAGCCGCACCCTGGGCGCATTTGAAACGGCTTTTCCAGCCCCGGAAGAGATCGCCAACATCCCCATAAAACAAAGGCATGCCGCATTGGCAAAATTTACCGCCTTGCTGTCTGAAAGTACCCACGCAGTGCAAGAACTATTGGCGCAGGATGATGCATTGCGCCCGCCATTGCACATGTTGGGCATTGAAGTACCTGAAGGCATAGGTCGGCCAAATCCGCTGCCAAATCAGCAGCCAAACCCGGCACAGACTTAACAAACATTCGGCTGTCTCCTCTCGTGTCAGCACTTACCAATTGCCACTGCCTTTTACCTGAATAGCCAGCAATGGCATCATCAACCCACCCGCTACCAGCAAAACCATGAGTAAAATTTTAGCTACCCTGTATCGCGCACTGGGCCTGATGCCTGCCAGCCTCGCGCCGAGCGTGAATGTCGATATTTTGCTCACGCTGCTATTTTGGAAGCTGATGTCAGAGCACGCGAACAACAAAGTCGCACAGCACCAGCAAGCCTGGCTGCTTCACAACGAAGCTACCCGCATGTTGATCGAAATAAATTGCTTTGTTGTTACGCCCGATTGCAGCTACGATACCTGCCGATGGCAACAACCCACACAAGCCATGCCCGCTTTGTTCAATGGTTTGCGCCGTTGGGCCAATGCGCAACCCTTCCCCACTCTGGAAACCATCTTACGGCCAATGCGCTTTAGCAAACTCAACCCGCAATTTGACATCTTTCTCTATTCGAACGTGCTGGCCGAGGTCATGATCTTAATCGGCGGTATCGACTTTGCCAGCTATGCGCCGGGCTTGAATATGGGCGAAATTTTTGGCAAAGCCCATGCCATGCTGAGCATGGAAGGCGCAGCGGATAAGGAACAGGTACGCGCAAGCCAAATTGAAGCCCAATTGCTGGCAAGCCTGTTGCAACCATTGCCAATTGATAGCGTATATGACCCATTGTTTGGTGACGGCCAGCGCCTGTTTGCCTGCGTGGAACACATCGCAAGCCGTGTACCCCGACACCAATTGCAGCTTTATGGGCAAGAACCGGATGCCAAGCTGTTCGCCCTGTGCAAGATGGTATTGGCCTGCCAAGACCTCAACTTGCATCGATTAGAAAAGTCCGAACCATTGCAATCACCCATGTTTGGCGCGCAACGCCTGCAACTGCTGGCGGCCAATGTGGTGCTGTTACGCCTGCCACATCAAGCACAAGACTGGGATTTCGCCAATGCGGCCTACGAAAACATCAAGCGTTTCCCTGCGCCACCGCCGGAAGATGGCCGCCTCGCCTTGATTTGGCATGGCCTGGCCAGCATGAAGCCGCAAGTTGGGCGGATGGGGGTTATTCTGCCCTTGACGGCACTGGTAGGTAGCGATGGTTTAGCCTTACGCCGTTATTTGATCAATCAAAAACACCTTGCTGCGGTGATTGAATTACCCGGCATTGCGCGCCAAGATGAGCCAAACGTATTGCTGTTGTTACGGCAGCACCACGCTTCCAATCAGGTGGCATTTATTGGCGCTACGCGCCAAGGCCAGCCCGAATATGATTTGATCAGCATTGAACACGCCTTGGCGGCCGCCCGGAAAAATCAAGCCGCCCCCTGGCTGCACTTAATTGATGACGCCAGCATTGCGCAGCAAGGCTATTCATTCAATTTGGCGACTTACTCTTCATAAACCATGCCAAACCACATACAGCCGCCGCTTTACATTAAATCGCCATATCACGCAGCATTTTGGACGCATCGCGGTTGGCCACCAACACCGTGCCATCACGCAGATGCAATTGCTACTGGTGACATAATTCGAGGACGATGATGTAGTCGATGATCGTCAGGGGCCATCAGACACTTCCAATGAAAATGAAGGATAACTACTTACCCCGTTGCTGCAGGCGCTGCCCCAGCGCAGTGAGCTGGTAGCGCTGCTTGCTGCTGGTGGGCTTGTCTGGCAAGGTCATTTCGACCAAGCCGCTCGCCAGTGCGGGTTGTAAGTAGTGCATCCGAAAGTGCTCGTCATTCTTTAACGCCAAGGCTTGCTGAAGCGATTTACGTGAGCAAGCGCCTTTCAGTAGGGCGATGATCTTCAATACTTCCGGGGTGACTTCCGTGGTGACTTCCGTGGTGACTTCCGTGGTGACTTCCGTGGTGACTTCCGTGGTAGCTTCCGTGGTGACTCCCGTGGTAGCTTCCGAGGCGTAGAAGGTTAGCGTTACGCCCATGGCATCGCCTTGCCACTCGGGCGGGGGTAAGCCTTGCTGCTTGCAGGCGTGGCTGATCAGCAAGCCACCGCGCCCGAGTTTTTCCATCAGGCCTTGCAGATAGAGAACATGGGCGATGTCCGGGTTGCGCAGGATGGAAATCTGCCCTGCCATCAAGCCCGCTGGCGTTACGCCTTCAGGAAAGCCGCCCGAATTCCATATCTCCACCCGCTGCGGGAACACTTGCACCCGGATGCCGCCCCGGAAGTCCGCATAATCACGGTGGGCAAAGGCATTTACCAAACCTTCACGCAAGGCGGCGTCCGGGTAGGTGCCCCGATCTTCGCGCAGCAGCGGATCTGCCCCAAAGTGGCTGCGGCCAGGGGTATTGCGCCGGATGAAGGCAAATACTTCGTCCAGCACCGCGACCAGCGGCCCCTCGACGTTCTTAAAGTCCAGATAGTTGTTGTCAATTTTGTCGCTGGCAAAGGCGGCGCAGCGCACGCGCACCTGCGGGTTGCGTTGGGCCGGGTTGCGCGTAAACAATACATCGCCGCCATTGCTCAGTCGCCCGTATTTGACCAGGCCCAGCCGTTCCAGAATTTGTACCGCGCCGCCTTTTGCCCATAGCTCGCCCCGGTGCGTGCGCTGCCCGCGCTGGCTTGCGAGTTTGATTTCACCCTCGTCCAGGTCTTCACCCAGACTGGCATCGGAGAAGCGGCGTTCCCAACGCTCTGGCTCGACCTGGCGGCGCATGATCATGTCGCGCAGGGTGGCCATATCTGCGCGGCGTGTCATGCTGGCCCACAAGCTGGGCATCCGCCAGGGGCTTGAATTCCACTGGTGGGCCTTCGCCCAAGCAAAGAAGGCGTGCCAACTGTACGGGATTCATGACGGGTCTCCAGCGGGCAGGCTGGCGGCGGCCATGACGGCAGCCGGGTCACTCAGATTTTCATTCAGAAAGCGCTCGACTTCTTGCATGCGTGAGAACTGGGCCGAAGCAAACAGCAAGGCATCTTCATCGGAAGCAAATTCCTGTACCCAGTTGCCGTGACGCTTGTGCAAGGGTTGGGTGTCCAGAATCGCTTTGCCGATATCAGGCAAATTAAGCAGATAAATTAAGCAAACAAATTAACGAATGCCAATTTTAACAGCACACCCTCAAGCCAACGCCGACTGCCGCTTCAAATTAAATCGCCATATCACGCAGCATTTTGGACGCATCGCGGTTGGCCACCAACACCGTGCCATCACGCAGATGCAATTGCAATTGCGATTGATCATCTGCCTTCATCGATTCAACAAAATCCAGATTCACCAGCAATGAGCGGTGAATCCGCACAAAGCGATTCGGGTCCAGCCTTTCGGCCAATTCCGAAATACCCAGCCGTACCAAAAAAGTTTTACCGTCCACAAAAATGCCGGTGTATTTGGCATCCGCCTTCAGGTAAGCAATGTCGCCCACCTTGACCGGAAAAATATGGCCACGGTCGCGCACCAGAATGCGCTCCAGGCGTTGCGGCGCACGCTCGCCCAGGTGCGATAGCGCCAAGGCGAGCTCGTCCTGCATGGCGGGCGTGGTGAGCGTGGCGGACGTGGTGGAGGTGGATTCCAACAGCCGATCCACCGCCGCATCAAAGCGGGCGCGGGTAAATGGCTTGAGCAGATAATCAACTGCATTTAATTCAAACGCCGCCACCGCATAATGGTCGTAAGCGGTGGTAAAAATGATTTGTGGACGGTAGTTGAGGCGCTTCAATACCTCCAAACCGGTCATTTCCGGCATTTGAATATCCATCAACGCCACCTCGGGCTTAAGCGCATTCATTTGTTCCAGCGCACTCATGCCATCGGCAGCTTCGCCGATCAGGCGCAATTCCGGGCGGGCATTGACCGCATCGCGCAGGGTTTCACGCGCCAGCGGTTCGTCTTCGGCAATAAAAGTGGTTTTGATGGTCATGGCGGACAGTACAAAATTGAGCTCGGATCAACTCAGTATAGCTTGGTTTGGCAAACTCAGGCAAATAGAAAAACCCTGGTCGGGGGCGCTGTGAATGGTCAGGCTGGCCCGCCCCTGATATGCCAGTTGCAAGCGCCGCTGCACCGTTTTTACCCCCATCCCGCTGGCTTGCTCGATGCTGGCCGGGTCACAACCGGGGCCGTCGTCGCTGATGGTAATGATCAGTTGCGAGCCATCCGCATTGAGTTTGCTGCTGATGCAAAGCTTACCCGGCCGACTGCGTGGATTAAACGCATGCTTGATACTGTTTTCCACCAAGGGTTGTACGCTTAAGGCTGGCAGCGTCAGGTACAGGGTGCTCGGGTCGATCTCCCATTGCACTTGCAGGCGCGGGCCTAAACGTAGCGCTTCCAGATCGAGATAATCGCGCACAAAACCCATTTCATCTTCCAGCGTAACGCGGTCATTGCCGCTTTTTTCGGTGTCGAGCAAATAGCGCAGCATGTCCGAGAAGCGAAATAATGCCGCTTCGGCCGCAAGCGCGTCTTTGCGTACCAGCGCAATAATCGAATGCAAGGTGTTGAATAGAAAATGCGGATTGAGCTTATTGCGCAAGGCCGCCAATTCTGCCGCCATGAGCAAGGTTTGCGCCTGGCTGGCCGCCATGGCTTGCTGCCGTTGGGCTTGGCCGGAGCGAATGCTGTGAAACACCCCGGCAGTCAAGCCATACATCATCATGCTATAAAAAAACGGCCAAATATAGGCCAGCAAGGTTCGATGAAAGCCATCTCGCAACCAGCGCAAAAATTCATTGTCCCAAAGATGCCACAATATGGCAAACCCCAATGCGCCGCCAATATGAACCACGGTCACTTTGTTGGTACTGGCCCCGCTTCGCTCAAGCCAGCCGCTCACTGGCCATAGCAGAGCGAGCAAAAAGGCAGCCGGAATTTGGCTGGGTAATTGAAACCACACCCGGAAAAAGTTAAAATAGCCGGCCTCAATCGCATCTGCCTGGGCTGCTACCGCCGTGATGATGATATTGAGTATCCAGATACCCGTGTAAATTTGCCACATCCTGCGCATGATGCCCCCGTTCTTTCAATAATAGGTATGATGACGGGCGTTATTGGCAACACCCGCCGCCCCATTTTACTGCATGGCTAGTCGAGCATGGTTGGCACGTAAGTGAGAATACAATCACTACAAGCCGCTGCCACTTTGATGATATTCACCACCGCCGCCAAGGGGGTTGTCGAACTGATTTCTGCATTCGACACATTGGTCGGGAATGGATAACCCGTTTTGGGCAGGATCAAAAATCCATTGGCGGGAATGGTTTCAACTTCCACTGTGCTCGCTACCCGGTTGATATCATAATACGTGATCGAGACTTGAGCCGCTGTTGTGGTCGAAGTATTTTGCAATTGAATGCCCGAAGTTTGCTGCGGCACGTTGTTGGCGACGGCATTTTGTAGCAAGGGCACATAAATGCGCTTACCCGGTGCCGCAATGGCGGGGTAGCCCGATGCGTTTAAAACATTGGTTTGGTTGATTTGCGCAGCCAGATAACGCACGCCATTCACTTCGGACGAAATTCGGGCCGACAGCACCTTCTCATCAGCACAGGTCGAGTTATCAGGAAACAAGGGCGCGCGCACGAATGGCCATACGTCAGCATTGCTGTGTTGGGTACAGGGCGTGCTGCCGCCGCCTTTGTAATAATAATCGATCAGCATATTGCCCGTACCGGTGAGGCGATCAGCCAATATGCCGGAGAGCCAGTTGTAGTTATTGTTTTGGATCAGGGGCGCAAACAGGATATCGCTGCCGCTCGCATCGCGTGAGCTTACTTTGGGCGCACTGGAGGCGATCATCGATTGTTCACCCGAAGCTGCATCGACATAATACTGCTCATAACTGGCGGCGGCCAAGGCAGGGCCGGTTTCATGGTTATACGCATCAACATAATAAGCGCGAATGCTGGCACTACCCGCACTGCCTGCCGGCAAGCAAGTGACGCCACTGGGATTGATCTCCGTGGTGTCGAAGCCCCCCAACGAAACGGTTTTGCGACAGTTAATATTGGGCTGGCCCACGACATGGAATGTCATCTCAAACTTGAGGGGTTGCGCCGCCGGGTTAAATACCCGAATCACACTGCCCCAGCCATAATTTGCCTTATGCCACAGCGGGATAAGCTGGCCAGACTGGAGCTGAGAGACCGCTTCCATACCGGAATAGGCTACCCGAGTTGCATTGGCCGTATTTTCATAAGACACCGCCATGGACGCCATGCCAGCAATCGCCTTGCCAGTTTCGGCCTCCACTATCGCACTGTAAGTGTCCCTATCGCCAGGCGTCACCAGACTAATACTTTGATGCGGAGCCAGCGTAATAAACTGAGGTGTCAACGGGCTGCCCCAACGGTGATACCAGGTCACCTTGATGATATTGGTTTCCGCAGGATTGTTCGGGTTAAACCAGGCATTACTGATTTGAATGGTGGAAGCGCGCGAACCAGCATCCACGGGCAAACCGGCAAAATATAACGTGGGCAGATTGCTGGCAACCACACCATTGGCAAGCCCGCTGGTGCTGGTTTTAGCCCCCGTAGAATTGTGTGCGTTGTTGTCGGATGCGGCCTGGGCGCTGCCAGCCAGGGCCATGGCGACACTGACTGCGGCTGTCAGTGCAGCAAGGGTAAAAGGAATAAAAGGGGCGAGAGCGTGACGTGAAAACATGTTGAACCTCCTATGATTTAGACAGTAGCGCAACTATAATTGCGGCTGCAAAAAAAGAGGGTTGGCATGTCACGAATTGGGGAATTTGAGCTACCAAACACCAGAAACGCGGAATGAACGCGTCAAATTGACTCAGTAAATCATATTTATTTTTCCTTCAGCAGCAAAAATAAATCGTCAGTGCGCTTGCGTGCCCATTCTTGCACTGCCCATTCTTGCACCGCGCTGCTTTTTACGCTTGTCTCGCTGATTTTAAAATCATGCACCATCAGCGCCAGCTTGTCGGCCTGATCTTTGAGCGCATTCGCCGCAGCGGCGGCTTGTTCCACCAAAGCCGCGTTTTGCTGGGTCACATCATCAATTTGCGTGATTGACTGGTTGATTTGATCGATGCCGGAACTCTGCTCGCGGCTGGCCTCGGTAATTTCTCCCATAATATCGGTCACGCGCAAGATGCTGCCGACAATCGCTTGCATGGCCACGCCAGCCTGTTCCACCAGGTTGGCCCCCACATTCACCGTTTCTACCGAATCACTGATCAAGACCTTGATTTCTTTGGCTGCCGCTGCCGAGCGTTGCGCCAGATTGCGCACTTCGCTGGCCACCACGGCAAAACCGCGCCCTTCTTCCCCGGCACGGGCGGCTTCAACGGCGGCATTCAAGGCCAAAATATTGGTTTGAAATGCAATGCCGTCAATCACCGCGATAATATCGACGATTTTTTTGGAACAGGTATTGATCGACCCCATGGTATCAACCACCTGCGACACCACCACCCCACCCTTTTGCGCCGCCTGCGATGCGGAGATGGCAAGCTGGTTGGCTTGCTGGGCGTTATTCGCATTTTGTTTGACGGTGCGGGTCAAGTGTTCCATGGAGGACGCGGTTTCTTCCAGCGAACTGGCTTGATGCTCGTTGCGCGCCGACAAATTCAGGTTACCGGAGGCGATTTCGCTGGAGGCGGTAGCAATTTCCTCCGATGCCTGTAACATGGTACTCACGGTACGCGCCAAATTGGCCTGCATGGCGCTAACATGCCAGAGTAAGCTATGCTGATCATCCGCACGTAGCAGGATGGGCCGGGTCAAATCATTGGCGCTGATACTGCGAATAATATCCACCGCCACGGCTGGTTCCCCCCCCATCTGGTGGTACAGGCTACGCGTCAGGCAAAGCCCGCACCAAAACGCCAGCGCACTGCCACCGATGAACACGGCCAGCATCCAATTACGCACCTGGCCCAGACTGGCGGCAACCTGGACACTGTTTTCCTTATTGCGCGCTTGCTGATACTCAAACATGGCTTTGGCGGCCACGTCGCCAGTGCGGTACAAAGGCAAGATGGTTTTGGCCTGGATCAAAGAGACCTGCTGCCATTGCTGCTCTTCAATCGACGCATTCGCGCTGGCCACTGCATTCATGCCAAATTGGCCGCTGATGTCAAACCAATCCTGGGCCAGCTTACGCTCCTGTGGGCTGCTGGGCAGGGCGAGGTACTGATCCCACAATTTATCAAGCTCAAGCAAACCGGCGCGAATGGCGGCGGAATGCACCTCAGTGGGATGATCATGCAATTTGGCAATCGGTAAGCTGGGGTCATGCTGTAGGGCCAGCAATACCGCCGTGCGGTTGGTTTCCATTTTGAAGCGGATTTTCTGCTGTAATTGCGCCTTATTGGCCCCCATTAATTCAACATCGTTCATCAAGGCCACCGCATGGTGGCCGCCATACAGCGCCAGACCACCACCACAAATTAATATGATGATGATTATTGAAAATAATATGGAAATTTGGCTTTTTATCTTCAAGTTATTAAATTTAATCATGGTCATAGTCACATTCATATTCACAGTAAAATTCACAGTAAACTTCACAGGCAAATTCAAAGGCAAATTCACCCACACCAAAAATTATCAGTGCATTATTTACGAAGAAATGCCATCATCTGGCCGAAGCATCAGAATAAAGCAGGTAACCTGTGATATCAATATTCAAAACAAATATTTTCAAAACGAGGAGGATATGGCAAATAAGGCATAATGGTGGCGGAAAAATACCATACAGATAATGGCGAAGAAAATCGCCCTGATAAAAACAAGTGCCATTCCCATTTTATGGAACGGGAAGTATTATTTTTGAACGGAGTAAAGAAGCGAAATGCCTGAATTAAGGGCGGAATTTATCAATCCAAAATTCCGGATAGAATATAATGCCGAAACGATGGGGACAGAAAACGACACTTTCAATACCCCATCCACCCTACAAGCGCTTGTACCAGGTTTTTGCAGGTCGGTCTGGTCCATAAAAATCGTCAATCATGCCATGATCGGCATCACAAACGCGGTCGTAAAACCCCCAGTTGGCCGCATAGCGCAGGCCGCTATTGACCAACAGCCAGCTTGCATTGGCCAGCCTGCCTTGCGTGCAAATGGCCTCAAACAGGGCGCGCCCGACACCCTGGCCGGGCAGGTGTGGATGGACAATCGCATTCAACAGTTCAATCGCCCCTGTCCCCCCTTTTGCACCAGCCGACGCACCGGTTTGCAGTGAAAAATGCTGCGCCATCCTGGCCTCGGGCGCGGCCCAGGCCATGCAAGCGATAACCGAACCATCCGCAGCCAGGGCCACCCAATAGTGACGCACCCGCCCGGCTGCATCGGGTTCGCCTTGCATCTGGCGCAAAGTCGCATCGACTTCAGCGCGAACAATTGCACCGCTGTGGCGATCACGGATGTGTGCCTCCAGGATCGGCTCCAGTGCGGCCAGGTCGCCCGGGGCCAGCGCACGTACCTGCACGCTGCGCTTGGCCGCACCAGCCGTACTGGCTGCATCAGCCGTATCAGCCGTATCAGCCACGCCAAGGATGCGTGTGCGTAACAACGCGACCAGTTGGCAAAAACGCGGGTTGAGCCGATATTCGCCCTGCACCAGAATCGATTCCTTGACGATGATGCGCGCCAGTAAGTCGCCGGGGCCGGGGCAGGTGCCCAGGCGAGCGGCCATCAACACCAGCAATTCTCCGGGCACCATGTCCTGTACAAACAGCGAATCGCTGCGCTTGTGCAAGCTACCCGCCTGCCACTGGTAAATGCCCGGTTCCAGATAATATTGAACTTGCTGCACGGCTGGTACGGCTGGCGCGCCAGGTAGCGCGTGATGCCGGATCATAAACTGCGCATAGTCCTGCCCTGCCATCCCCACTGCCATTCCGGCCACTGCCTGCGCGCTCATATGCCCACTCATTTGCTCACTCACCCGCGCCCCGGCACGCAACACGGGCGTGCAGCCATGCGCACGCAGGTGCGCCAGCATGTCCGGCAAGTTGCCCTGATCTTTTTGCATGCCCGTCAACAGCCGGGTCAGGCCCACCATGCGCATATTCAGTTCCTGCACATAGAGCGCACCGCTGGCATGGTCACGGATAAAATCAATCCCGAAAATACCAAGATAGCCCTGCGCCTTTACATGCTGCGCAATCGCGGCGCTGATGCTGCGTGCCTGTTGAATCAAGGCCGCATCAAACAGGCTTTGATTGGTATCGTTACCGCAAAAACGGAATGGTTGCGTCGCCAGTTCCGGCAAGCCTACCAGTTGCAGCCAAGGCCCACGAATCAGCGGCGCGCCATCGCCCACGCAAATATGGGTAGAGAGTGAAATGTGTTGCGCAATATAGCGCGCCGCGCGGATCTGGCCCTGGGTGGCAAGCAGTGCTTGCGCCAGTTGGGCGGCGGTTTCGATCAAAAACGTATCCGACCCGCCCACACCCTGCGCGCCCTGCACGATAAATGGCAAACCCCATTGGGCGGCGCAAGCGGCAAAGATGGCGGCAGCATCCTGGCTTGTGCCAACGCAGTCGGCAAACACCCTGGAGGGCACCAGCGGCACCAGCGCATCCCCCAGCGCTGCACGTAGTGTGGGCAAATACAGCTTGCTGCCCAAGCGCGCCTGCAGTGTACTGGGTGCGACCAGAAGCGTCATTTTGCCAGCTTGTACCAGGGCATCCAATTGCTCATTGGCCTGAAAGCGAAACAATAACACCCCAGGCGCACCGGGCGCATGGTTAGTCAAACCGATTTTGTCCAGAAATGCGTCATCGGAGAGCATGCGCTGCACCGCCGTGTCAGGTTCCCTGTCAGCAATCAAATCGCAATTACCATAGGTCAGCAAGGGGAAGGCTTGCTTGAGGTATCTGTAGACGGCATCGTCATCATGCACGATCAGGGTATAGTTTTCCAGCAGATCGAGCAATTCAACGCCCATCAGCGCGCATTTTTCAAAAAAGACAATGCGCTCTGGCCATGCGCCACGCAGGTTTGCATCCGGGAAAGACAAGTTCATATCCATCAAAATCCTCAACGTGGGTTTGCCGTGGCGCTGCATTAGCTGTCCAACCACGACAAATTGCCCTGCGACACTTGTGCGGGATGAATAACACGATAGCCTGCCGCGCCGCTTGCAGTGCCTATCTTGCACAACACTTTTTGTATTTCTTACCCGATCCGCAAGGGCATGGTTCATTACGCCCCACCTTCGCTGATATGGCCGGCGCAGGCACTATCAGCCCCTTTGCCGCGAGGCGTTTACCAAGTTCTTTCATAATAAGGTAGCGCTGCAATAAACGCTCGGGCAGCGGCTGGTGCCGGGCTTTATAGCATGCCCAGAGCGTCTGAATCAA
>CAMBDR010000051.1 GCA_945864765.1 Janthinobacterium lividum
TCATTACCGCCCCTGACAACCTGAAAAAAATCAAGCGCAATCTTCCTTTGTTGATCATCGGCGGTGCCAATGACCCGGCCATTAAAGGTGATGGGATCAAGAAGCTGGCAGATGCTTTGAACGCAGCGGGGGCCAAGCGGGTGCAAACACAGGTTTATCCCGAAGCGCGGCATGAGCTACTCAATGAAACCAACCGCGATGAAGTGACCCGGTTTTACATTGAGTGGCTGAATCAGTTTTAGCCGCGCCCACGCGCATCGGTGGGCGCTGGGACAGCTTATTCCGATTCGGGTCGCCCCCTTTTGTGCACCAACTTTAAATGGGGTGCGGGTGTTGGGTTCGATTCGGGTTTGGTTGGCTGCTGCATGGTGGCCAACACATCCGGGGGCAGCCAGGTCTTCAATTGCTCAATATAGTCCGCCGCTTCATGCATCATTTTTTGGTAAAAATGAATTTGCGCCACGGTTTGGATATTGTGTTCGATGGTTTTACTGACCCGATTATTCATTGATCGTGCATAGATGCCAATTACGGCCAAGCCACTACCGGCCATCAGGTATTCGGGCCAAGGCATTGGGCAGCTTGCCAGCCAGCGCGCCAAAGCAGCCCCCCCGATTGCCGCCAACAACACCATCAATTTGGCACCAAGGCCGGGGCGGGGCATATCCTGACCTGGTTTGGTCAGCCAGCCCAGCAAACCAAAGCGTGGCCACTCAATATAGCCCGAACCGAGATGATTGGGAATAACCCAAAACAGCCGCACCAGTTGCATGATGTACACCCAAATAAAGAATGGCTTGGCCAATTGCACCGACAGCCTGGTATACCAAGCGTAATTGGAAAAATAAAGGATCAGTAAGCCGCAAAAAAATAAGGCTTCAAATGCTTGCAAATCAATAACATCTCGTGCGACGGAAACATGCTTGAACTGCCACATTATTGCAATACAAATGAGCTCAAGTCCGATCAAAACCACCAGACGCCAATGGTTTAGCGGAATCGGTTCAATGCTCTGGGGCATGGTCAAAATATAAAGGCACATGATGACAGCCCAGCAAACAAAACGGCAGCCAACATCGGCAGCCAGCATAGGCGATTTGAGCGGCTGATCCATATAGCATTCCTGCGAAAAAAAATTCAATCATACGCGCCATTAGCTTAATCGCCCACTTTGTCATAAAAAACATCACGATTAAGCTTACGTACTTAGCGCACTATTTGCTTGGCGGCGGTGGTAGTGGCGTAGTTGGATAAACACCATTCACCGGATTACCCGTCAAATAATGTTCAACCGGCAATACTGCCACTGTAGGTAACAAAACGAAATCAAACATATAACACCTGTCATAGTAAATTGAGGAGCTATCATTATATTCGCCCCGCTCAAGCTATGATAGTGTCGCTTCGCACGTATTTCACCTGGATACCCGACATGCCCAACTATTACATGTGTTTACACTACGTACCTTCCTCCTTGTGCTGTAATCGCCACAGCATTTGCAGCAATTTACGCTGATCACGGGGACCAAGTTCACGAAAACCACTTACCAGCGTGATTTCATTGGGCGTTTGCACAGGTGGCGGTAATGGTTGCATGGCCGCAAGCAAGCGTTTGGCACCGTCAAACGGTTCTGGATTGGCGGGCTTGCTGACGTTATCGTGCGCTTGCCCTGTGATCAAATACATGATATCGACCCCCGCTGCCATCAAGGCCATGAGGAATTTAAAGCTCGGCGGGGTATCGCCCAATTCATAAGCGGCGGCCATACGGCGTGATATTCCTGTAATGTTGGCGATGTCATCATAAGTCCAGCCGAGTTGATGGCGCACTTCGGTCAAGCGCTGCGAAAATTCACGATGATCCATGTTGTCTTCCCCCTGATGCCACAAACAATACAAGCGTTTTTTGGCAGTTTAGCACTTGTCAGCCTGTCATTACACAAACAAAGCATTACACAGGATTACATCTATGGCGATGAGACAGTCCATGTCATTTTGACAAATTTATTTCAAACAACCATTTCTGTGGAAATAAATAAAAAGATTTTGCGATATCTTGTATTCGCACCTACAATAGAATCCACTATTCATTTAAACAGTCAAACTCACAATTCTGCATATGAACCATTTACGTGACATCGCCGAGATTCGCATGGGCTACACTTTTCGGGGCAGCCTGAAAGAGAGCACCCAGGGCAATACGGCCATCATTCAAATGAAAGATGCTTCGCAAGATGGCGTAGCGCAACGGGAACAGTTCGCCCGGACGCAGCTTGATCAATTCCCCGAGCATTATTTATTGCGCCCCGGTGATTTGATCTTTCGTTCGCGCGGCCTGCTCAATACCACTGCATTGATCAATCAAGCACTGGAACGTACGATTTGTATTGCGCCACTGATGTTTATCCGGGTCACGGCACCGGACATCGTCTTGCCAGCCTATTTGCAGTGGTTTATTAATCTGACCAGTACCCAGGAAAAAATGAGCGCCTATGCCCGTGGTGCCACGGTGCGCATGATTCCGGCAGAATCGATGGAGGGTTTGGAAGTGGTACTGCCAGCGCTTGAACGGCAGGCCAACATTATCGCCACAATTGAGATGAATCAACAGATTTTGGCACTCGAAACAACCCTGGCAGACAAACGAAAACGCTACACCGAAGAGGCATTGTTGCAATATGCTAAAGGTGTCAATACGAAGGCATGATCATGATGACGAGCAACCCAATCCATGCCGATGTCTGGGCCGCCTGCGAAGCGTTTCGCGGCGATATGAGCTTTGCACAGAGCCGCGACTATGTGTTGGCGCTGGTGTTTGTGAAATATATGAGTGACGCCTGGCATGATTTATTGGCGCAAGTTCAAACGGATTTTGAACAGGATGATGAGCGTGTCAATCGCCGCATCACGCGCGCCCGTTTTACGCTGCCCCAAGTGGAAGTGCGCGACATCACCGGGCAAATCGTGATCGACCGCTTTTTGGCCGATATCTACAGCCTCAATATTCGGCGCGAACAAGCCAATATCGGCGAAATGATTGATCGTGCGCTGGCAGAACTGGAAAAGAACAATCATCCTAAACTTGACCGGGTCTTTCATCACCTCAGTTTTAATACCGAAGCCGTAATGGGTAGCGGGCCACAGCGCAATGAGCGCTTGCGCCAATTTTTATCGTTTCTGTCGTTTCTCAATTTGCGTGGGCAACCGGGTGCGTGCGCCGCCTTGTTTTTGTTTTTGATTGAGCGTTTTGCCATTGAAGATGAAACCACGCCCGAAACGCCACGTCAAATGGCGCGCCTGTTACTGCGTTTGGTCAACCCTTGCCCGGGCGAACAAATCGCCGACCCGGTAGCGGGCAGTGCTTGTCTCTTGCTGGAGAGTTTATACACCAATGGCGGCCCGTTTGGTTTGTTTGGGCAAGAGGCGTCGCGCAATCTGTGGGCCATTGCCCGGATGAATTTATTTATCCATGAGCAAGATGATGCCACCTTACTGCTGGGAGAATGTTTGCGCGCGCCCCAATTGCTGCAAGGAAAGCAATTGCAACAATTTGATGTGGTGTTGGCCAACCCACCGCAGCGTCTCGACCCTTGGTTATTAGGCCGTGCTGATCAAGATGCCTATGGCCGCTTTTGGCGCGGCGCGCCGCCCAAGAGTCGGGCCGATTACGCTTACATCAGCCATTTTTTGGCCATGACGCGCGTTGGCCGTGGTCGTTTGGCTGTGATTGTGCCGCAAGGGATATTGTTTCGCGGTGGTGCCGAGGGGCGCATCCGCCAACAAATTCTGATGGAAAATTCGCTCGATGTGGTGATCACCTTACCGCCGAATGTATTGCCCCATACCACCCTGCCGATGGCGGTGTGTTTATTCGACCGCTCCCGCGAGGTCGGCGGCGCACGCGCCCATGTGCGCGATGTGCTGTTAATCGACGCCAGTTTGGGCGTGGCCCCGAATAAAAATCTCAGCCTGCTCTGTGCCAGCCAGGTCGATCAAATCATTGCCGAGGTCCTTTCGCGCCAAACCCAGGGCCAGCGCAGTTATCTGGCGGGCATTGATGAAATTGCCGCCAATGATTATGATTTGAATTTGCCACGCTATTTGTTTGACCGCGAGAAAAACGCAAAACGTAATTTAACTGAGGAATTGCAAGAAATTGGAGACTTGGAAAAACAATTGCACCACCTGCGAAATCAGATGATGCAGCAATTGGGAACATTGGTCGCTTAAATCAAACCCTGTACGCCATGTGTCGGTCGCCCCACACGCTTGCTGGAACCGGTCTTAGCTCTTTGGCCCATGCAATTGCATCATCGCCTCATTAAATTTACCCTCAACCAACAGATTGACATAACGCAAGCTTTGATGCATCGCTTCGACAATCAAATCTTGCTCCGGTTGGCGTGGCCGATGCAATACAAAATCAGCCACCCCTTGTTGTAAATTCAAGGTACGTGGATGGCCAATCCCTAAGCGCAAACGCCAATAGTCCTGGGTGCCCAGTGCGGCGGTAATGTCTTTCAAGCCATTATGCCCACCGGACGAACCGCCTTTTTTCAATTTGGCAACACCGGGCAGTAAATCCAGTTCATCATGCACCACCAATACTTCCTCCGCCGCAATTTTATAAAACCGTGCCAGACCGCCGACCGAAAAGCCGGAACGATTCATAAAAGTTTGCGGCTCCAATAACCATACTTCCTGGTTGACGATACGCGCTTTGGCGCATAAGGCTTGCAATTTGCCATCTCTTTGCAAAGACACGCCTGGCAAACTGGCGGCCAAATGATCCAGCCACCAGAAACCCGCATTATGGCGCGTGAGCTCATATTCCGGCCCCGGATTGCCCAAACCAACAATCAAACGAATAGACATAAGTGTGCGAAATGAGAAAAAAACGAAATTATCGTCTTTTTTTACTCAATTGTTCAAAAAAATCGCAAATTCGATTTAAGATTCATGCAAGAGAGATAGATTCGTCGAAAGTTCCTCATGCAAACCGATGCAAAACCCACCGTTCTGGTTGTTGATGATGCACCAGACAATTTAATGCTGATCAAGATGCTACTGCAAAGCAAGTATCGGGTCAAACTCGCGTCCAGCGGCGAAGTCGCATTGCGTGCGTCTGAGCAATTGCCTTTGCCCGATCTGATTTTGTTGGATGTGATGATGCCGGAAATGGATGGCTATCAAGTCTGCCGCAGCTTGAAAAGCAACCCTTTGACGGCTGAAATACCGGTGTTGTTTTTAACAGCGCGCAATCAACTGGAAGATCAACGGCGCGGCTTTCAGGAAGGGGCGCTCGATTACATTACCAAGCCGATCGACCCGGCAGCCTTGCAGGCGCGCGTGGCCACCCATTTGCAATTGAAATATCTGCGTGATCGCTTGCGTGAACAAAGCCAAAACATCGATAAAATTGTCGATGCGCGTACAGCCGAAATCGAGCAAATTCAAGATGCCACCATTTTGGCGGTCGCTGCCATGGTGGAAACCGGGGATAGCGAAACCACCAAGCATTTGCGCCGCACACAGCATTATGTCGTCGCCCTGGCACGTGAGTTACAAGCCCTGCCGCGCTATGCTGAGGACTTAAATGACAGCAATATCAACACCATCTTTAAAGCCGTACCCTTGCATGATATTGGCAAAATTGGCAGCCATGACCCCAGCTCACGCAATCCCGGCAAACTGAGTGAAGACGAAATTCACATCATGCAGCAACATACCATTTTTGGGCGCGACAGCATCGTCGGGGTCGAGCACTTTTTGGGTATGAGCACGCCATTTTTGCGCTATGCGCAAGAAATTTGCTATTCGCACCAGGAACGCTATGACGGCTCGGGTTACCCGGAAGGCTTGAAGGGCGAAGCAATCCCGCTGTCGGCCCGTTTAATGGCCGTGGCAGATGTGTATGACGCCCTGATCTCGCGCCGCAGCTATAAATTGACCTATTCCCACACCGAAGCCATCCATATTTTATGCGCTGGCAGTGGCCAACAGTTTGATCCGGAAATCATCAATGCGCTGATCAAAATTCAAGATCAATTTGAAAATATCGCGAAACAATACCCGCCGGGTGACTAAAAAATTCCTTAATGCATCTATGGGCGTTGTTGTCGATGATAAATATCCGGTAAATTGGATCGAATCCACGTTAATGCCCGTAACATGCACGCGTCTCAAGTTAAAATAGTAAAATGCGTGAGCACCCTCTTATAACAGGAGACGATTGAATGAACCCGCGTGGAGCAGAACCCTTGCCCGTCCTGCCCGGCATCGATATTCCACTTGGTTTATCACATGTCGGCAATAATCGGCCATTTTATTTTCAATTATTGGAGCGTTTCCGTACATCTCAACGTGTTACCGTTAGTGAGTTTTTGCGTGAATGCGCAGCGGGCTTACAACTCGAAGCGCGGCGGCGCGTCCACTCATTGCGTGGCGTCGCGGCAAATATTGGCGCACTTCAGTTGCAGCAAACGGCGGGTGCGCTGGAACTTTACCTGAAAAACAACGGCAGTTATGACGCCCGCCACCCGGATTTGAAGCGGCATCTGAATGCGCTGGAAAAATCCTTGATCGAAGTGTTGGATGGTCTGGATCATTACCACAGCCAAACCGAGCCAGCCGCGCCAGTACCGGCAACCGCGCAATCGGCCCAGACTGCGCTGGAAGAATTGCTGGGTTTGTTGCGCGAAGACCGGGCCGATGCGGTTTATTTCTTTGATAACTCGCGCACCAATTTAACCCAGTTATTTGACGAAGCAACCTTGGTCAAGGTTGCCACCGCTATTCGCCAGTTTGATTTTCAGTACGCTGCCCAGCTATTGAGCGGCAAGCCTTAAGCTGGCGTGTGTTGTTGTACTTCATGCAAAGCCAAACCCGGTGCCAGCATGGTCGCCAATTCGTGGTGACCGGTTGCTAATGCTGGCGTTGCCGCATGACCCAAAAACTGCGCCAGCGGGTCGGCCGGGCTAATCAAATCATGGGCCTGCAAACTGGCGAGGTTGGCAGCAGCAGGCGCTGCGGCCATCGGTTCTGCCAAATGCCAGGCGAAGGCAGGCGCGGCCAAACGCATGCTGGCGTTATCTAGAATGCCGTCTTGCACGCTGACGCCACCCACGGTCAGCGACAGCGTTTCGGTGCTTTCCGCCAAGCGGTCGGCGCTGGTGGCGATGTTGATACTAAAACTGGAAACGCCTGCCGGAATCGTCAATTGCCCATCTTGCAGGGTTACGCCATTGCTAAAACTGAGGTTGCCAATATCGCTTGCGCTGGCCGATTCCAAATTGAGTGCAAAGTCAAGATGCTGTGCGCCATTCGCGCTGTGGTTTAACACCACTGTATGAACCAGGTTACCACCTTCTTGCACTTGCGCGGCGGTGAGTGATTGCACGCTTAAAGCGGCTTCTGGCGTGGCTGATAGTGAAGCGGCAGGCGCTGCTGACGGGGTATAGCTATTATCGTTGGGTACGGGGACAAGATGTAGTTGACCCAGACTCGTTTCTTCAGAATTACGCTCCTGGGTGGACAGGGTAGCGCGGCCATGCCCGCCATCCGCCGCCGTACCGCCGCCGCCAGATGCAGTGGCTTCCAGCAAGGAATCCAGGCTTTGGGTGCCGCTGGCAATTTGGGTTTCGATACTATGGAATTGGGCCTCGCGCTCCAGCACCGCCAAGCGCGTGGCTTCAATTTCACCGTCGCCATAGATCGTGGTGTCAATCACCACTTGCTGCCCATCGGTCACCGCATAAGTACGGCCAACGCCGAAATCAATTTCGACCCGCCCTCCCGCGTCGGCGAGGACGAGATCGCCTTCATAAATTTCATCGCCTAATTTAAGTGCGCGCTTCTCGCCGATCTCATTCCTGGCATAAGCGTTACCCGTTAAACTGCCTACTCTACCGACGACAAAATTTGTTGAAGCCATTTTTCCACCCCATTTACTTAAGTTTGACAAACATCGATAGCCAATCGCTGATCACAGCATAGTATGCCGGATTTTCATCCGACATACCAGCGTTATAAGGCTTAAGACAGCCGTTTTGTCAAATTAACCTTGATTTCTTGCAACACGGGTGGTAAATGATAAGCCAATTGATCAAACAACGCTTGATGCAAGGCCAATTCTTCTTTCCACGCGGCCGAATCCACCGAAGTAATGGTAGCGAATTGTTCGGCGCTAAAATCCAGCCCCTGCCAGTTCAGATCGGAATATTCCGGGCTGATGCCCACGCCGTTATCCACACCACCACCTTGGCCTTCAATTCGTTGTAACATCCATTGCAAAACACGCATATTGTCGCCAAAGCCAGGCCAGACAAACTTGCCTGCGCTATCGGTACGGAACCAGTTAACGCAATAAATCTTGGGCAAGGTGCTGCCTTTGAGGGTTAATTCCTGACCCATATTGAGCCAATGTTGGAAATAATCACTCATGTTATAGCCCATAAAGGGCAACATCGCAAACGGGTCGCGCCGTACCAAGCCGGTTTGACCCGCAGCGGCAGCGGTGGTTTCGGAGCCCATGGTGGCCGCCATATACACGCCTTCTTGCCAATTGCGCGCTTCCGTTACCAGAGGCACGGTGGTGGAGCGCCGTCCGCCGAAAATAAAGGCCGAAATCGGCACCCCTTTCGGGTCATCCCAGTTTGGGTCGAGCACCGGGTTTTGCGTTGCCGCTACGGTAAAGCGTGCGTTCGGGTGGGCCGCTTTGGCACCGGTTGCGGCAGCAATTTCAGGTGTCCAGTCACGGCCTTGCCAATCGATTAAGTGATCCGGTGCCTGTTTGCTCATGCCTTCCCACCAAACATCGCCGTCATCGGTCAAGGCCACATTGGTGAACAAGGTATTGGCCGCCATCGACGCCATGCAATTGAAGTTGGTTTTTTCATTGGTGCCGGGGGCCACGCCAAAATAACCAGCTTCCGGGTTAATCGCATACAAGCGCCCATCCGGGCCGGGTTTGATCCAGGCGATATCGTCGCCGATGGTGGTCACTTTCCAGCCATTGAAGCTCGCTGGTGGAATCAACATCGCAAAATTGGTTTTACCGCAAGCCGAAGGGAAAGCCGCCGCCACATAATGCTTATCGCCTTTGGGCGATTCCACACCCAAAATCAACATATGCTCGGCCAACCAGCCCATGCCATCTTGCTGTTGTGCCTGATAACCCATGGACGAGGCAATGCGCAAGGCGAAGCATTTTTTACCCAATAAGGCATTGCCACCATAACCCGAGCCAAACGACCAAATTTCACGGGTTTCAGGATAATGCACAATATACTTGGTGTTATTACAAGGCCATTTCACATCCGCTTCCCCTTCGGCCAGTGGTTTGCCCACCGTATGCACGCAGGGGACGAATTCGCCATCGTTGCCCAGCACCTCAAATACGGCCCGCCCCATGCGCGTCATGATGCGCATATTCACGGCCACATAAGGTGAATCGGTTAATTCAATGCCGATATGGGCAATCGGCGAGCCAAGCGGCCCCATCGAAAATGGCACCACATACAAGGTGCGGCCTTGCATACAACCGGCAAACAAACCATGCAAACAGGCGCGCATTTCACTCGGTGCCATCCAGTTATTGGTGGGGCCGGCGTCTTCTTTGTTTTGGGAACAGATATAAGTGCGGTCTTCAACCCGTGCCACATCACTTGGGTCGGAACAGGCCAGATAAGAGTTGGGACGTTTGACAGGATTGAGTTTGGTTAACATACCGCTGGCAACCATGGCGTTGCACAAACGATCATATTCTTCTTGACTACCATCACACCATTCAATGCGATCCGGTTTGGTGAGGGTTGCGATTTCTGTCACCCAATCAATAATTTTTTGATGCTTCACGTAATTTGGCGCGTTCACTGCAGCAACGCCGCCCATCACAGGTTGATTCATACTACCTCCAAAACAAAGAAAAAATTCTTGCCTGGGGGGAAATGATGACACTGGGCGCAAAAGCGCACGCTCACACCAGGACTTTGCTGATCAAACCGCACCAGAGGGTATCGATTCATACGCCCTACGATGGTGAAAATTTGAAAAGTGGAAGCTGATTGTACACCCCTGACCGACCAAGCTCAACGCTTGAAGGCAAAATTTGTAGTGAAATAGCCTGACTAATATAGTAGGCTATTTGAAATCTCCGAATATCTGTTAAGCTATTACCAAACTGGGCCAAAAACAGGAGAAAACCAATGAAAATTGCCATTTTGGATGATTATCAAGATGTGGTAAAAAGCTTGGATTGCACCACTCTTTTGCAACAACACGATGTGAAAGTCTTCACGCATTCGGTTCGCGGTGTGATTCATCTGGCTGCGAGGTTGAAAGATTTTGATGCTTTGGTGCTGATTCGTGAGCGAACGCACATCACTGCCAGTTTGCTAAGCAAATTGCCAAAATTAAAAGTGATCTCTCAAACTGGCAAAGTCAGTGGCAATATTGATATGGTCGCTGCCGAAGCGCAAGGGGTTCGCATATTGGAAGGCATCGGCGACCCAACCGCCCCGGCCGAGCTAACCTGGGCTTTGATCATGGCGGCACGACGCAAATTACTGCCCTATGCGATGCATTTGCAAACCCATGGCCTGTGGCAATGTGCCTCGCTGGAAGCACAGCACAATACCCTGGGGCAAGTACTCAAAGGGCAAACTCTGGGCATTTGGGGCTATGGCAAAATTGGCCGCTTGATTGCTGGCTATGGCAAAGCCTTTGGCATGCATATTTTGGTGTGGGGCCGTGCCCCAAGTCGGGAACAAGCCGTGGCCGATGGCTATACCAGTGCGGCCAGTCAGGCAGAATTTTTTGCCCAGGCCGATATCCTGACGCTGCATTTGCGCCTGAATGACGCCACCCGTGGCTGCGTGAGTGCGGCAGATTTGGCGCTGATGAAACCTTCCGCGCTATTTGTCAATACCAGCCGGGCTGAACTGGTAGCAACGGGTGCGCTGGAACAAGCTTTGACCCAAGGCCACCCCGGCAGTGCCGCGATTGATGTCTATGAATCGGAACCGCTGGCCGCCGATTCACCCTTGTTGCGCATGCCCAACGTCTTGGCCACCCCGCATTTGGGCTATGTGGAAAAAAATAGTTATGAACTGTATTTTCGCATTGCATTTCAAAACCTGGTCGATTACTTTGCTGCGCAAGCGACGACACCATAAATTTCCAGCACGAAAGAAAGAGCTTATTTGCGCTAGATCAATCCAATGCCATGAAAGTCGGTCTTTCTTTACATTTCCATGGGAATAAAAACACCATTATCGTAGAATGGGATACGTCTGCCAGTACGAGCTGACTCTATTCATCGCATTCACATGGAGTGGAAAATGAATTCTTTTAGCCAGTTTAGGAAACCGCATGCCCTGCTGGGTCAGGGCATGGCAATTTATCGATTATTTTGGCTACGCCTTGCCGTCATGCTGAGTTGTTCTGCCTTGGCCACATCGGTTGAAGCACATATTAAATGGTTCAAACCATACAATGTGAATGAAGCGCCAAAACCTATTGGCGATGTCCTCAGCAAGACCTTTATTTTGTTTTTTCTTGGCTCCGTCGCTTTTGTCTATCTGTTTTTTTTAGCAGATCGACATGCTTATAAAAAAGGCTATATGGTCGCTTTTGATGAGAGCTTGCGGGTCTTTGATGGCTTATCGATTTATATTATGCGTGCGGCGGCAGGCATTTTCTTTGTCTCCCTTTGGGCATATGGTTTTTTCAACCACCAAATGTCTTACCTAACACCGGAACTTAAAGCCGAAAGTTCCTGGGTCTTATGGTTGCAATTGGTTATTGGCTTATGTTCCATTAGTCGCTTTACCACGCCGCTGATTGGTGTCGGAATTATCGTGTTGTATTTTAGCGCAATGGCACGCTATGGCTTTTATCATTTATTTGATTACACCGTTTTCTTGGGTATTGCTTACTTTTTTATGGCAACGGCAGTTCCTACGGGGGGCTGGAAAAAATCGGGCTTCATCGTCTTGTATGCGGTTACTGGGATCTGTTTTCTATGGATTGCCATGGAGAAATTTGCCTACCCTCAATGGACTTATCCACTGCTGGCCGAAAACCCTGACCTGTTGTTTGGCATGGATCCTTACCCGTATATGATTTTGGCCGGTTTTGTCGAATTCGTCGTCGTGTTCCTGCTGCTGGGAGCTGCTTCGGTCGTGACACGGATTATCGCTTTGGGCTTGCAAACCATCTTCGTGTTGGCGATTTTTAAGTTTGGTTTGATTGATGCGGTCGGCCATTTGATGATTATTGCGATTCTCTTCGTGATGATCGTGCGTGGGCCAACCGATGCGCGCAACATTTTAGTTCTCCCCAAAAAAACCATTCAAATGGAAGCTTATTTCATGACCGGTTTGTATTACCTGGCATTCGTTAACGCTTTCCTACTATATTACGGCTTCCACTACCTCTGCTTTGGTAATTAAGTCGCCATCTCACCCGCCACCCCTGACCGCGACGCAAAACGCCAAGCGTCGCGTGTTGTCAACAAGCCGCTTAAATCTCATCAAACACGGTTCTTCCTTCTCATCTCAAGGTAAGATTGCGTTAGTTGAATACGCTCGCTCAGATTTGCCATAGGAAACGTCAAATGAACATCATGAAATTAAACATTGGCCAACGCCTGACACTTGGCTTTGGAATTGTGATTACATTGTTGGGTTTGTTAG
>CAMBDR010000052.1 GCA_945864765.1 Janthinobacterium lividum
ACAGGAACAGGGATAAGGAATACTGGGTGCAAGGTTTTGATTGATTTGCTCAACGATAGCGGCCATGGCAGCGATAAAAAAAGCCGCAAACGCGGCTTTTTTTATTCTTACCAAGCTACCAGCCGCTGCATTACATGCGCTCAAAAATCCCGGCAGCGCCCATACCCGCGCCCACGCACATGGTCACCATGCCGTACTTGGCATTGGTACGACGCAAGGCATGAATCGTGGTCGCCGCACGAATCGCACCAGTCGCACCCAGCGGATGACCCAGCGCAATCGCGCCACCCATCGGATTAACCTTGCTTGGGTCCAAGCCCAAATCCTGAATCACCGCCAAAGCCTGTGCTGCAAAGGCTTCGTTGAGTTCGATCCAGTCCAGTTGGTCTTGCGTAATACCCGCATGGCGGCAAGCCAGTGGAATCGCTTCTTTTGGGCCTATCCCCATAATCTCAGGTGGCACGCCGCGCACCGCAAAGCTGGCAAAACGCGCCAACGGGGTCAGGTTATGTTCTTTCAGAATTTTTTCACTCACCAAAATCAAAGCACCGGCACCGTCCGACATTTGCGAACTATTGCCCGCAGTCACCGAACCCTTGGCCGCAAATGGCGACTTCAATTTGCCCAAGGCTTCCACGTTGGTGTCGGCACGCGCGCCTTCGTCACGGTTCACGGTACGACGGGTGATTTCGACTTCGCCCGTTGCCAAATTCGGCGCACGGTTAACCACTTCCACCGCCGTGGTTTCGGCTTCAAAGAAACCCGCTTGCTGCGCCGCGATGGCTTTGCGGTGCGATTCCACCGAGAACTGATCTTGCGCTTCGCGCGATACCTTCCATTGGGTCGCCACTTTTTCTGCCGTCAAACCCATGCCATAGGCCAAACCAATGTTTTCATCCAGCGTGTAATTCATGTTGGCGGCAGGATGATTCGTCATCATCGGCACCATCGACATCGATTCGGCACCGCCAGCAATCATCACGTCGGCTTCGCCGCAACGAATCCGGTCTGCCGCCATGGCAATGGCGGTAATGCCGGATGCGCAAAAACGGTTGATGGTGACGCCGCCAACCGTGCGTGGCAAGCCTGCCATCACCACGGCCATACGCGCCATATTGAAACCTTGTTCCGCCTCAGGGGTGGAACAGCCGACAATCGCATCTTCGATCAAGGCCGGATCAAGACCCGGTACTTGCGATAAGGCCGATTGAATGGCACGCACCAATAAATCATCAGGGCGGGTATAGCGGAACATGCCGCGCGGTGCTTTACCAATCGGGGTGCGAGTGGCAGCAACAATGTATGCATCTTGAAGTTGTTTGCTCATTTTTAATCTCTCAATATGTTGGTTGATTCTTCGTGTGAGGTATCTGACTAATCTGGTTCAATCTTTATTGGCGCTTCATCGACAAATACCAATCGACATGCACTTGCGCGACCAGCGCATCGGACGAGTCAAAAATATCGACTTCGACCGGAAACGCGATCTTGCCTTCGGAATGCAGCACCTGTTTCAAGGCGCTAATATCACCCGGCACCCGTGCTTTGGCATGGGCCGCGCCTTGCGCTACTTTGATATATTGAATCCGCGCCTCTTTGGCAACCGGGCGCAATCCCATAATCAATTCAGCAAAGGCACCGGCCATGGCAGCACCGGACGCCGTTTCTGCCAGCGTAAACAAGGCCCCGGCGTGATGGCTACCAAGGTGGTTGTTGAGCTTGCCATCTTCCGGCATCGAGACGCGCGACGTGCCTGCACCAATTTCATCGATTTGTATCCCGCACGTTTTTGCAAACGGCAGGGTATTCATCATTTGTTGCTTGATTAAGTCATACATCATGGCAGTCTCACTCTACGAATCAAACATTCAATTACATTCAATTACATTCAATTACATTCAATTACATTCAATTACGAACGGGTTTGCCGTTTTGCATCATGCCCATAATGCGCTCATGCGTTTTCGGATTGTTCAGGCATTCGAGGAAGAAGCGGCGCTCCATATCGAGCAACCATTGTTCGTCCACTACCGAGCCCAAATCGACATCGCCACCACAGACCACTTCGGCAATCATCGAACCGAGTTTGAAGTCGTAGGCCGAAATAAAGCCGCCGTCACGCATGCCCACCAGGCTGGTTTTGAAATTACCCAAACCATAGCGCCCTGCCACCGGTATTTTGGCGCGCAGTGGTGGACGGAAACCGGCGTCAAACATGGCGCGCGCTTCCACCTTGGCCACGTGCAGCAATTCGAAAGCGTTCGGCACGATAATGTCCGTGGCTTGCAAATAACCCATTTTTTGCGCTTCCAGTGCCGATTTCGACACTTCAGCCATCGCCGCCGCCTGGAACCCACCCTTCAGGAATTGCAGCAAATCATTACCGTTGGCGCTGTTGGCAGCACGTACTGCGGCTTCTTTCAAACCACCACCCGCCGGGATCAAACCGACACCCACTTCCACCAGACCGATATAGGACTCCAATGCCGCGACACGGCGCGAAGCATGCAACAACATTTCGCAACCGCCACCCAGCGCAATACCCGCTACTGCAGCAATCACGGGCACGTTGGAATATTTCATGGCCATGAAGGCGTCTTGCAGGCGCTTGATGCCTGGCTCCAGCGCCTTGACACCGCCCGACATGAACAGCGGCAAGGCCGATTGCAAATCCGCACCGGCCGAGAATGGGCCACCGCTGGCAGCATCGGTATTCCAGATCACCAGACCTTTGAAATTTTTGGCCGCTTCGGTCAGGGCAATTTCCAGACCTTTGACCACGTCGTCACCAATCACATGCATCTTGGTTTTTAAGCTCAGGATGAGAACATCGTCGCCCTGATGCCAAACGCGGGTGGAGTCATCTTCATGGATGGTGGTGCCTGCGGTTTTACCATCCGCCGCGCCGCTACCGAATACCGGTGCGCGGAAGGCTTGACGCTCATACACCGCCAGGCTGGAACGGGCCTGATAGCTATTGGTGGCCGAAGAGAACGAGCCTTCACTGCTGTGTACGCCTTCGCGCCCGTCAAATACCCAGGCTGGCAACGGTGCGTTGGAGAGGGCTTTACCGGCATCGATATCTTCTTTCACCCAGGTGGCAATTTGCTGCCAACCAGCCGCTTGCCAGGTTTCAAACGGGCCAACATCCCAACCAAAACCCCAACGCATGGCAAAATCGATGTCGCGCGCATTGTCGGCCACGGTATCAAGGTGAACGGCGATGTAATGGAAGGCATCACGGAAAATCGCCCACAGGAATTGGGCTTGCGGGTTGGTGGAATCATGCAGCGCTTTCATGCGCTTGGCTGGATCTTTTTCTTTCAACATGCGCGCAACCACGTCGGCTGCCTTGCCGCCGCCCGCTACGTATTCACCGGTGGCAAAATCGAGACGCATGATGTCTTTGCCGATTTTTTTGTAAAAGCCGCCGCCGGTTTTTTGGCCCAGTGCGCCCTTGCTAACCAAGGCTGCCAACACGTCCGGGGTTTTGTAGCAGCTAAAGAAAGGATCATTGGGCAAATTGTCTTGCATGGTTTTAATAACATGGCCCATGGTATCCAAACCCACCACGTCGGCGGTGCGGAAGGTGCCCGATTTGGCACGGCCCAATTTGGCACCAGTCAAATCATCAACCACATCGCAGGAGAGGCCAAATTTTTCTGCTTCATAAATAATGGCCAACATGCCGAAAATACCCACCCGGTTGGCGATGAAGTTGGGGGTGTCTTTGGCGCGTACCACGCCTTTGCCCAGGGTGGTGGTGAGGAAGCCTTCAAGTTGATCGAGAATGGCAGGCGCGGTGCTGGTGGTCGGAATCAATTCCACCAGATGCATATAGCGCGGTGGGTTGAAGAAGTGAACGCCGCAAAAGCGCGCTTTCAGTTCACTATCAAACCCTTCAGCCAAGGCATTAATCGATAAACCTGAGGTATTGGAGGCAAAAATGGCATTGGGCGCAATATGCGGTGCCACTTTTTTGTACAGATCATGCTTCCAGTCCATGCGCTCGGCAATGGCTTCAATAATCAAATCGCAACCCGCCAATACGGCCAGATCATCTTCATAATTGGCGACCTGGATATGGCTGGCATCGTCTTTATTACCGAGCGGTGCCGGGCTTAATTTTTTCAGGTTGTCGATGGCGCGCAACACTATGCCATTTTTCGGGCCTTCTTTGGCTGGTAAATCAAATAACACGACAGGCACTTTGGCATTGACGCAATGCGCTGCAATCTGCGCACCCATTACCCCTGCGCCCAACACAGCAACTTTTCTTACGATAAAATTAGTCATGGATAAACCCTTTATTTTCAAAACCCATGGTCGCACCATGGTGGATACAAAGCGCGGTCAATTTTTGCCGCGCTAATGACGTTACAGGCCTTAGTGTGCGCTTAAAACAAGTCGGCGTCGAGTGCCATCAAAGTTGCGGAACCGGCACGCGCCTGACGGATCAAGCTCGCTGTTTCCGGGAGCAACTTGGCAAAGTAAAACCGTGCAGTCGCCAATTTTGCCTTGTAGAAAGTATCGCCCGAATCTTCTTTAGCCAAAGCAATTTTAGCCATGCGTGCAAAGAAGTAACCATACACCAAATGGCCAACCACGCGTAAATACGGCACCGATGCGGCACCCACTTCGTCTTGGTTCTGGAATGCTTTCATCGCCAGTTCCATGGTCAGTTTGGTGACTTTGTCGCCCAAATCGCCCAGCGGGGTGATGAATTCGCTCATTGCTTCATCGGTGCCATTTTCTTCGACGAAGGCTTTGATTTGCTCGCCAAACTTACGTAATTTTGCGCCGCTGTCGAGCAACACTTTACGGCCCAGCAAATCCAGTGACTGGATGCCATTGGTGCCTTCGTAAATCATATTGATGCGGGAATCGCGCACATATTGCTCCATGCCCCATTCTTGAATAAAGCCGTGGCCGCCATAGACTTGCATACATTCCGAAGTACTGATCCAGGCGTTGTCGGTGATAAAGGCTTTGATGACGGGGGTGAGCAAGGCCACCTGGTCGGTCGCTTCTTTACGCACGGCTTCATCCGGATGGTTCAATTCACGGTCAATCATCATCGAAATATACGAAGTGAAGGCACGCCCGCCTTCGGCATAGGCACGGGCAGTGAGCAACATGCGGCGCACATCGGGGTGGACGATGATTGGGTCGGCGACTTTATCCGGTGCTTTCGGGCCGGACAGGCTGCGCATTTGCAAACGGTCTTTGGCGTACACCACGGCGTTTTGATAGGCAACGTCGGTCAAACCGAGTGATTGCACGCCTACCCCCAAACGGGCGGCATTCATGAACACGAACATCGCATTCAAGCCCTTGTTGGGTTCGCCGATGATCCAACCAGTGGCATCGTCCAGATTCATTTGGCAAGTGGAGTTGGCGTGAATGCCCATTTTTTCTTCAATTGCGCCGCAGGCGATGCCGTTGCGCGCGCCCAGTGTGCCATCCGCGTTCGGAATGAATTTGGGCACCAGGAACAGGGAGATGCCTTTCGAGCCGATCGGTGCATCCGGCACCCGCGCCAATACCAGGTGGATGATGTTTTCGGCCATATCATGTTCGCCGGCCGAAATAAAAATCTTGCTACCGGTAATTTTCCAGGAGCCATCGGCCTGGGGCAAGGCTTTGGAGCGCATTAAACCCAGGTCGGTGCCGCAGTGTGCTTCGGTCAGGCACATGGTGCCAGTCCATTGGCCGGAAGTCAGTTTGGGTAAATACAGTTGTTTTTGTTCTTCGGTGCCATGCGCATGCAGGCATTCGTAAGCGCCATGGCCCAGGCCCGGATACATGGTCCAGGCGTGGCTGGCGGCATTGATCATTTCATAGAATGAATTATTCACCACCAGCGGCAAACCCTGGCCGCCATAAGCCGGATCACATGCCAGCGCAGCCCAACCCGCTTCCACATACTTCTGATAGGCTTCCTTGAAACCCTTGGGTGTGGTCACGGCCTTGGTTTCTTTATTGTGGTAACAGCCTTCCTTATCACCGGAATGATTGAGCGGGAAGATGACTTCAGATGCAAATTTGCCGCCCTCTTCCAATACCTGATTAATGGTATCGGCATCCAGTTCTGCATGCGCAGGTAATTGCTTGAGTTCATCTTCTATGTGCAATAATTCATGCAGAACGAATTGCATATCACGTAAGGGAGCGACGTATTGACCCATGGTATTCTCCTAAAACAAATAAATAATAAAGCTTTGGCCAAACAACTAACCGCAGCAAGTGGCTTATGGTGTAACCCCAAATCCGGGCGGCTACTGTTTTTTATAACTTTCAATTAAACGTTCAAATCCGCGCTGCACACGCCCGGTACTGCCTGGCAAGCGTAAAAAGCGGGCGTCGTGATGCAATGCCAAAACTAATCCATACATTTCAAACACCAGTTGATTGGCATCGGTATCCGGCTTCAAATGTCCAACCTCAATACTTTGCTGTGCCGAGCGCAGCAGCGCTGCCTGCCAGGTTCGCACCATTTCCACCAATTGCTCGCGAATCAAACCGGGCCTGTCATCGTATTCAGCTGCACCGCTGATATAAATGCAACCGGAATCAATTTCCCGACTGACGCGCCGCACCCAACGCCCAAACATCGCTTGCAAGCGCGGCAAACCACGTGGATCTTTCAAGCTCGGGTAAAACACTTCTTGCTCAAAGTGATGGTGATACAGTTTTAATACCTCACTTTGCAAATCTTCGCGCGAACCAAAATGGGCAAATACGCCCGATTTACTCATATTCATTCGGTCGGCCAGCAAGCCGATGGTTAAACCTTCCAAGCCATCGCGACTGGCCAAAGCCAGCGCCATATCCAAAATTGCCGCCCGGGTTAGCTCGCCTTTTCGCATAAATTTCGAATTCGTATTAATGATAAGCCTCATGCCTGTTGTGAATGACTCTGAATTTTTGAGTCCAATTAATTTACGAACGCTCGTACTATTAGCTACAACGAGGGAAATGTCAAACCCAAATCTAGAGGGAGATATCTATTGGTGCACCGCAGCAGTGCCAAACCTGCACCACTATGGGGAGGGGTGCCCGAAAGGCGTGCGGAAAAAGGCTTATTCCTCGGGCAAAACGTGTTCTAACTGCCTACGATCGCGCTTGGTAGGGCGTCCTTTTAAATTGGCGGCGGGTTCGCGAAAGTATTTTTTCCGCTCTGCGTCAATTTGCCGATTTGCAACACTTTGTGTGGTTTCTGCGTAAAGCAATTGCGCCACAGTGGCGGGGCCGCGTTGGTCGGAAAGGGCCAATACTTGCACTTCCCACTCGGTTGAACCGTTGTCAATTTGCAATAATTCGCCGATTTTGAGGTTGCGCGAGGGTTTGACACGTTCATCACCGATGCGCACCTTGCCGTTTTCCAGCGCAGCACTGGCCAGTGAGCGGGTTTTGAAAAAGCGTGCGGCCCAAAGCCATTTATCGATGCGGACGGTGGTGGGAGTCATGATGGGCTACAAAATTAGCGATTAAAAGAGACGATGCGCTGATGGTAGCACTTTGGTAGCGTCACTGGCAAACTCAAGCCAAAACAAAAGCCGTTAGCGCGGATAAACTTTCAGCACTTGTTCTGCCACCATGCGCCCAAGCTGCAAACCGACTTCGTTATCGTGCCGAAAATGAATGCCGCCAAGCAAGCGTGAATGGGCGGCCTCCCGGGCCATCGCCGCCAATTCAAGCGCCTGTTGCGGCAAATCAAGCAGGTAGGCCAGCACCTGTGCCGCCGCCATTGAAATAGCCAATTGCAATGAAGTCCATGGCATGCTAACCGCATCGGTTTGCCAGGCTTTCATGATAAATGGCGTGCAAAGCGGTGTGCAAATCGCCCGTTAGCGCCAGTGTGCATTCGCCGCTCCTTGCTTGATATGTCTGGCGCAGCTCATTTCTTTGCCTTGTGCGGTGCGTTTTTCTGTTGTACCGGTTTGCGCAACGGTTCGGGCACAGGCAAATTCACATCCAGGGTAACCACAGGTGTGCCACCGGCCTGGCCCGCCACATCAACCGCATCACCCCCGTTGCCAATATTGAGATTGAAGCTGCCAGCGGGCACATCCTGCACCAAATAGACGCCGTTGGCATCGGTTTCGGTATACGCGTTAAAACCATCCGCAGTTAAGTAAACGCGCGCACCAGGCACTGGTAAGCCGTTTTGTGTCACGGTGCCCCTTACATCAGAGCGCAAGCCGTCATAAGGTGGTGCATCAAAAACCACATCGGTTTTCAGGTTCGCCACATTATCCAGGCGGCCTGCAATCGACGTGTTTAAATTATGGTAGTAATCGTGTGCTTCAATCGTGAATTCGCCCACATCCACCCCGACCAGATTGAAGCTGCCACGCTCGTGCTCCAAATAATTCGCCCTCACCGACGACAGACTCTTAACCTTGCCATCCTGTCGGTTTTGCGTCAGGTTCACGCCTGGGTAACGGATAGCCCGGCCATCAGAAAATTTGACCGTGCCACGCACGACAGGCACGCGCACATCCAGTGAAAAGACACCGTCGCCCGCAATGACCGTATTGCCCACCGCGAGCGGCACGTCGTATTCGGGGTCGGCGTTGGTGCAAGCATCATATAATTGCACATTCACTGGCCCCGGTGGTACGCCAATCAGCGTTGACAAGGCGCTGGCATTGAGGACAACCGGGCCAGCGCTGGTTTCAACCCGCACTTTGTTTGAACCGCATTCCGCGTTGCTGCCAAGGTAGAGCAAATCATTGGGCTTGCCATCGCCGTCAAGCAAATTGATGTTCAGTACGGTTCCACCGGGGAAGGCAAAGTCAGGTAAATTCAATTCCTGCGCCGGGGCGCTGATGATGGCCGCTTGTTGCTGTGTATTGACCAGGACAGGCGTGGTCGCACGTACTAGCAGCGGCACGCCAACCGGGATGCCGGGAATCTGGAAGCGCCCACTGCTATCGGTATCGGCGGTGAGCGTGAATTCACGTGCCAGCGCACCTGCCAGCGCACCTGCCAGCGCACCCCCCAGCGCACCTGGTTTGCTGCTTTTGCCCGCTAGCGCCGCATCCGGTTTCAGTACGTCTTGTTCAAACGTGCCTGTCACCTGCAGCCGCGCATTGGCGATACCATTACCATTATCGTATCTCACCAAGCCAGTGATTGAACCGGTCGCAATGAGCGTGATATCCGGTGCGCTTTGCGCCGTTTCGGTCAGCGCAGGCACGGCAAGGCTTGAGTCAATCCGGTTAAGCGGGTGAGTGGCAGCCAGCGCCAAATCTACCCCCAGCGGCAGCCGAACAAACTGGTAACGCCCATTTTCATCCGTCCACGTGCTTTCGATAAAATCATGGTTGTCGGCACGCCGGGCTACGACTTGCGTATACGCTGCCGCCTGCGCGTCGGCAAACAGGACGCGACCACTTAGCGCAGCAGGTTGTAGTGCCAGGACCACATCAAGGGTTTGGCCATCTGCCGCCAGCACAGTCTGGCTGGCGCGCAAGCCAGCTTGGGTTGGGTGTTGTGCCGCCAGAACCAGGTTATCGCCAAGCCCGAGCACGCTGAGCACCGTACTGCGGTTGCTGCCCCAGAAATACACGGTGCCAATTACGTGCTCGCCCAGTTCGTCGCGCAGTTGCACTTCCATTTGCTGCGGCACATCAAAGTCTGCTGCAATATCTACTGCCACGTTCAAGCGCGTGGCGCGGGTCAGGCGCAAATCCAGGTTTTTGATTTGGTCGGGGCGATCAAGGCGCGCTTGTGCATGGGCCACTATCTGGTTGTCGAAAAGGGCGTTGAGGCTTACCTCACTCAAGGGCACACCTTCAAACCTGAATTCGCCCACGTCGTTGCTTTGCACGCGTTGCCGCAGGTTTAGCGGGTCATGGCTGGTCAACTCCAGTACCTGGTTTTGCGCCACCGAATTATCAGCGCGCAAGACTTTTCCCCGCACCACGCCAGTAGGCACCCAGGTTTGCAATGGCCGCGACTGGCCGTCAACCAGTAAATCAATCCAATACCCGCCGGCTTGCTCAAGGTTGTCATCATTGGTCGTCACCACCACGCCATAGGTGCCATCGCTATCAAGCCGCACATCCGCAATGCGCCCTACGCTGGGTTGCTCGCTGCCAAAACCAAAGCCGCTGGCACTGGCCACCAGCTTTTTAGCCGGGTCAAACAATTCAACCTTGACCGTATACGCGGCACGGGTGCCATCAACCAGCGCACCCAGTGCTGCCAAATTCACCTTTTCACCCGCCAAGGCATGCAAACCCAGTACTTTACGCTGGCCGACAAATTTGAGCACGTCCAGGCTGTCACTTTCATGATTGGGCAATACGACGAGCTGCTCCAGGGTCTTGCCGTCCGTACTGGCATCAACTTGCAGCACGCTTTGCGCCACGCGCACACCGCGTCGAATTTCAAAGCGGTTGGTGCCGGGTGGCAAGGGCTGGGTGAGGAAGGTTGCGCCATCCTGGGTCATGCCAAGCAGGCAAGGTGTGGCGCAACGGCTATTGCTCACGTAGATGGCAGCATGGCCGATTCGGTAGTTGGAGGCCGCTTCGCGCACATCAAGCTGCGCACGTGTGATGATTTGGCGTTCAGCGGCCAGCGTTATATCGCGCACCACCTCACTGCCGGGGTTGACAATATCAAACAGACTGGACGTAACCTGGCCATTTCGGTCCAGCGCGTCCAAGCGATAAGACCCCTCTGGCAAGGGTATCAATTCATATTGGCCTTGGCCATTGGTGCGCACTTGCTTGACGAAGCTCCAGGTTTCTGTCGCGTAGCGGCTCAATTGCACGCTGATATCCGCTGCGGGCGTTACGGCATCAAAATTGTACACGGTGCCTGACACGCGCGAGGGTTTGCCATACCGCAATTCATAATCGATACTCTGCCCTGCTGCGGCTGAATACAGGCTGCGACTGAATAATTCAACCCCGTTTTTCAGAACAGTGGCGGTATAGGTTTGGGAGGCGAGCAATTGATCGAAGGAAAAACGGCCATTGCCGGAAGTGAGCGCCGTCAGTGTACGGCGCAGCCCTTGATTTTCTGAAAGGCGAACCACGACGGCAACACCCGGCAAGCGGCTTTCATTTTCGAGTACGGTTCCGGTCAGTTCGCTGGTGGGGTTGGTCGGGTCATTCACAGTCACCCGGAAAATCAGGTCGCCGCCATCATTCAAGAAGGCATTGGCAGGGTTGCTGGCATAACCAGCGCGCGCCAGAACCGGGGTGACGCTACCTGCCGCCACACCATCGAAGTGGGCCACGCCATTGGCATCGGTTTGCAAAACAGCAACCGCACCGATGATATTTTCGACTGCGGCAGCATTGCCATTATCGGCCAATGACAGCGCCACCCCGGCCAGCGGCTTTTGCGCTGCATCCATCAACTGCACGGTCACACGGCCAGTGCCGCCCAGGGTCCAATTTACGGTCGTGCTTGGTCTGGCATAGCTTACCTCGGTGTTGCCCATCACAAAGGAGCGGGTTGATGGTTGCCATGCCAATAGTTGTATCGCATAATTGCCGATCGGCAGATTCGTCAGGCGATATTTGCCACTTGCATCGGTGGTGGTTTCCAGTTCGGTGCCAAGCATCCGGATTTTTACGCCGGCGGCAGGGGTTTGGCCGTCTGGCTGATAGATCGTGCCATTGACTTCCTGATCGGATTGCAACTGAATGATGCGACTCGACACCACGCCATCATTTTCAGCCGTAATCACAACCTGTGGTGGTGCCCGAAGCGTCCCGCCAAGGCTGCGTATCACATTTAACGGCTGGCCAAACACCACGCCTTCGGCTGACACGCCGATATAGCCTGCCGCTGAGCTGCGATAGCCGGTGCCAGTGGCGCGGGCGCTTAAGTCCAGCGGGGTAGCATTGTCATAAAACCCGGTGACGCTGGACGAGACGAACTCGCTGGGCCGCACTTGGTTCGCAGCCAGTGCCAATTGCAGGCGGCTTGGTTTGATGGTCATTTGGCCCCAGATAATGTCACCGCCATTGACTACATCGCTTTCGAACTCGGGGAACAACATTGCCGTCTCACCCAAGGTGCCATCGTCACACACGGCGCGAGCACGAAACGGTTGTGCTGCAACATTGCCGCCAAACGGGGCCAAGCCGTTACCGGGCAAGTTTGCAATGGTGTAGCTGCCATCTGCTGCCAATGGCGCGGTGCGGTTTTGCGCCGTTACCACACAGGTGGCATTGGGTGCCGGGGCGGCTGCTTGCGCGGGCGCAAGGCAGCACAGCAGTTGCAACAACAGGGTGAGGTTTAATAACAGCTTAAAGCATGATTTCATGGGGCTTCCAGATCAAATGAATGTGTTGCAGCTTCACTACTTCAAACCAACCAGCCGCCGTATGCGGGCATCGCTGGCGGGGTAAAAATCAAATTGCA
>CAMBDR010000053.1 GCA_945864765.1 Janthinobacterium lividum
ATGCGCAAACGGCCAAGCAGCAATATGCCGAAGAATCCAAACGCATTACCACACGCTATGCCGAGGATAAAAAATTATGCAGCGAAGAAAGCGAATCCGCCTTGCGCCTGCAATGCCTGCGCGACGCCAAAGCCGAGCGTGACAAGGGCATGAAAATTGCCAAGGACAATTTAAAAAGTGCCAGCGCCAAAGCTGTTGTGGCACGCCCGGCCAATTGCCCGGAATGCGGTAAGGTAATGGCCGTCAACCTCAAAGAAAAGAAAGGTGAAAGCGGTGCGGTCGGCATGATTGCCGGTGGCTTGACCGGGGCCTTGATCGGTAACCAGGTTGGTAAAGGGCACGGCAAAGAAGTGGCCACCGTGGCCGGTGCGGCAGGCGGGGCCTTGCTGGGCAATCAAATCGAAAAGAAAGTGCGCAGCAGCAAGCTATGGGAAGTAGTGGTGCAACACAATAACGGCAATACCACCACCTACAGCTTTCAACAAGACCCACGCTTTGTGGTGGGAGATGTGGTAGTGCCAAGCGGCGACAGTATCGTCAAGCATTGAGCGCGGTTAGTTTCCTTTTTGGGTAAACGGCAAATACACTGAAAAGCGTGTGCCCACCCCCAGCTTGCTTTGGCATTCAATCCGGCCATGGTGTTTTTCGACGATTCGTTTCACAATATCCAGACCCAGCCCGCTGCCTTCACCGGGCGGTTTGGTAGTGAAAAACGGGTCAAATATTTTTCCGCGCACCTCGTCGGGAATGCCACAGCCGGTATCGCTGATCGAGACAATCGCCTCATCGCCTTGCTGGTGAATGGTAATGGTCAGCGTACCTTTGTAATTCATCGCCTGCAAGGCATTGTGAATCAAATTACTCCACACCTGGTTCAATTCATCCGCCAGGCAAAATACCAGCGGAATGGCTTCATATTTGCGGATGACTTCGGTGTTTTGCCGGGTCTGGCTTAAATACAGCATCAACACTGTTTCAATATTGGCTTGCAAATCGGCATCATCCATTTGCGCGTGTTGATCCACCCTGGAAAAGGTTTTGAGTGCGAATACGATCTTGGAAACCCGTTCTACCGCCAGGTTGATATTGCTGGTGCTACTGATGATAATGGCCAGATTGTTGGCCGTTTCCAAAATAAAGGCATGCTCAGGATGGCGCAACAGGGGAAAATAATCAGATAAATGGGTATGGGCGTGTAATTGCACCAGAATGGCGGCGTAATGGCGCGCATGTTCCAGGCCCAGCTGCTCAAGCTGCAAACTGACTTCGCGCGTGAGTGCGCGCTCCTCTCGCGTGTTCATGGGCACCGCACCCGTGTGGCTTTGATCGAACAATTTTAAAAAAAGATTTTGGCAGGGGGCATCAAGCCGCAGTAATAAACTGGGTAAATTATGCAAAGAATAGCGTAGCGCATCGCTAATACTTTGCCCGCTCGATTTAATTGCCCCAATCGGGGTATTGATTTCATGCGCCACCCCCGCCACCAATTGTCCGATGGCGACCATTTTTTCCGATTGAATCAATTGCGCCTGGGCGGTATGTAATTCTGCCAATCGAACCGCCAGACTTTGATTGCTGGCCATTAAGGCTGATGTACGTTCCAGCAAACGGTCGCGCATGGTGCGCATGGCAAATAATAGGCTGGCCTTGTCATTGCGTTTGACATTGATGATGGGTAATAAGTCACCCGCCGCGATTTTATTGGCAATCGATGCCGCATATTCTGGCTCCCCCCCCAACTGTTTTAATAAAGAGCCTGTGATGATAACGGTACTGATAATGCCAAGCAGTGGCGCGAGCATGGCCAATATAAACATGAAATTGCGTGCGGTCATATATGTATGGGCGACCTTGGCACTGGCATTGGCCATTAATTTACCTTGATACAGGCGCAGTCTTTCCAGAAGGTTAAAATAATTCGTTTGATATTGATATAAATCGACCAGCAACAGGTTTTTTGCTTCGCCCAGTTTTTTGGCACGGATTAAATGCACAAACTCTTCCTCGTTCGCAATAAAAGTCGAATGCAGGATTTTGATTTCACCTAATGTTTGTTTGCCCTCTTTATCCAATATGCTTTGGTCGAGTTGCGCCAGCGCCAGCGCCATTTTGCCCTTGGTTTGGTCTATCAAGCCCAGTTGATTTTGGATTTGAACGGGCTCGGTCAGGATTAATGAGTTGTGCATGGCGCGGGTGATGGTGCTCAAGTGATTGGTTATTTCCGTCACCAGGGCCAGTTTGGGATATTTGTCATTGAGCGCATCATCGCTGGTTTTACTCAGTTCCTGTAGTTTGTCGATGCCAACCAGGGCCATAATAATCAACAAAGCAACCACCGCACCGAAGCCCAGTGCCAGTCGTTGCCCTAACTTTAAGTGGAACTTGCGCATTTTTTTGCTCTCAATGCATTTAAAGTAAAATGGCTTCTCATAAAATAACGTCTATTTGCTTTTCTCGCCAAATACAGGTTGCTTTGCTTCTTTCAATAATTGATCGATGTTTTTGCTGTTGGCAATTAAAATCGGCACCAGAATATGTTTGGTTGGGGTTTTGCCTTCGATGCTGGCCAGCGCGGATTCGGCCGCCAATTTTCCCATTTGGTAAGGTTGCTGCATGCCTACCGCTATTAATGCGCCACTCTTTAACAGGTGTGCAATATCGGGCATGGCATCGAAGGAAACCAAGAACACCTCACGTTCTTTTTTCGCTTCTTTCAAGGCGCGCATCGCACCTTCCACAGGTTGATCGGTTTCAATGAATAAACCGCGTAAACGGGGCTGCTTGGCCAGAATATCTTTGACAAAGCGATAGGTTTCGTCACTGGAATAATCTTGCATTTGTTTGAGCGCGGCTTCGTCACCAAATCCGGCTTCTTTCATCGCATCGCGAAAACCATTACTGCGATCCTGGCCATTTTTTCGCGACAAAGAAATCGTCACCAACGCATACGGTGCCTTATGCCAGCCCTTCGCCTTGAGTGCGCTGGCAAGCGCGCTGCCAATATCAAATGCACCGCGATAATTATCGGACTTGGTGTAGGACGTGTAGTAGCCGCCGCTGCTGCCGATATCGGCAATGGTAACCGGGACGTTTGCCTTGAGGGCCAGATCCAATACGGCGGGCGCGGTGCTACTGTCGGTGGGTGAAATAACGATGGCAGCAACGCCTTGCTTGAGTGCTTCTTTTGCGTTGTGGAGTTGGGTTTCACCACTCAAGGCGCTATCCATCTCCCGATACTGGTAACCCTTGGCCTGCGCCGCCGCTTTCACACCCTGGCCTATGGTTTGCCAAAAAGGCAAGCTTGATTTGGCCGATAAATACACAATGGTTTTGTCAGAGGCCCATGCCGGGTTCGTGCTGCCGATGCATAAGGAAATCGCCCATAACATGGCAAATATCTTTCGAAAAAGGAAGTTTTCCATAACCAGGCTTTCTGAACGTGCTTTATCAAGTAGAATTGTTGAGTGTTATAGAAATAGTGCCAGCTTGTTTTATCATTAATTCTACACTGTTTCAAGCCCTGCCCATCATAACAAGGAGCGTCACCATGTTTGAATCTGCGGAAATCGGCCATAAAATCAGTAAGGAAGAATACAAGAAAGCGGTGCCTGCCTTGCGCGCAGCCTTGCTGGATGCCCAATTTGAGTTAATCAAGAACAAGAAAATCCCCGTGGTGGTGCTGGTGAGCGGGCAAGACGGTGCGGGCAAGGGTGAAACCATTAATGTGTTGTATGAATGGATGGACCCGCGTTTTATTTCCACTTTGGCATTCTCCGAGCCGAGCGATGAAGAAAGTGATCGCCCGCTGATGTGGCGTTATTGGCGCGCCTTGCCGCCCAAGGGCCGGGTCGGGATTTTTGCTGGTTCCTGGTATTCTGATCCGATACGTCAGCGCATCAAGGGCGAAATCTCCAAGGCCAGCCTGGATGCGCGGCTGGATCAAATCAACCGCTTTGAAGCGATGTTGGTCAATGAAGGTGCGTTGGTGCTCAAATTTTGGTTCCACCTGACCCGTGAAGGGCAAAAGCAACGCCTGAAGGATTTGGAAAAAGACCCGCGCACTGCCTGGCGCGTCACCAAGTGGAATTGGGATCGCCTCAAAACCCATGGTCAATTGCAGAACGTGGCGGGGCATGTGCTGCGCATCAGCAATACGCCCTGGTCGCCCTGGATTATTGTCGAAGGCACCGATGACCGCTATCGCTCGCTGACGGTGGGGCAAACCTTGCTGCAGGCGATACGCAACAAGCTGGCCGCGCTTGATCAGTCGGTCAATGCGGATGCCCCGGTCGCCCCGGCGCTGCAAGTGAATATTGATGGGCGCACGGTCTTGTCGGAACTCAATTTGAAGCTGGCACTGGATAAAAGTGATTATGAAGATCAGCTTGCGCACTGGCAAGGCAAGCTGGCGGAACTGATGCGTGACCCGCGCATGAAGGCGCGCTCGGTGGTGTGTGCGTTTGAGGGCGCGGACGCGGCGGGCAAGGGCGGTGCAATTCGGCGGATTGCGGGTGCGCTGGATGCGCGTCAGTATCAAATCATTCCGGTGGCAGCACCGACCGAAGAAGAGCGCGCGCAGCCGTATTTGTGGCGTTTTTGGCGACATATGCCACGGCGCGGGCGAATGGTGATGTTTGATCGCACCTGGTATGGCAGGGTTTTGGTGGAGCGAGTGGAAGGCTACTGCAAACCGGGCGACTGGCTGCGTGCCTATAGCGAAATTAACGACTTTGAGCATGAATTGATTGAAGCGGGGGCCATTGTGGTCAAATTTTGGCTTCAAGTGAGTCAGGAAGAGCAGCTTGCACGCTTTCAGGAGCGTGAAAAAATCGCCTTCAAGCGCTTTAAAATCACCGAAGAAGACTGGCGCAATCGTGACAAGTGGGATGCGTATCAGTTAGCTATTTGCGATATGGTGGAGCGCACCAGTACCGGGGGCGCGCCATGGACGCTGGTGGAAGCGAATGATAAAAACTATGCGCGGGTGAAGATTTTGCGTACCCTGTGTCAGACCATTGCGGCGGAGTTGAATACCAAAATCGGGCAGGAGCCAAAATCCTGGCGCAGCAAGCATGGAGCCAAGGGGGCCAATGAGGGTGGCAACGAAGCTGGCAATGAGGTGTTGGATAAGGTGTTGGATAAGGTGGAGGATAAGGTGGCAGATACGGCGGTCGATACGGTAGTGCAAGATGAGTCCCATCCGGAAACGCTGCCTGCGCCCAAAACTGGCGGCAAAAGAGTGGCCAAACGGCGGGGCGCAAAGCAGTAACCCTCTCCCGATTGGCCGCCTGACTTATAGCCTGATATTCAACTCCAGGCCCGCAGTACGCCCCGGTGTCAGCGATGCAAACGGGGTGCCCAGTGCGGCGGTGATGTTATTCACATTGTAGACATAGCGCTTGTCAAACAGGTTGTTGACGAAGAGCGCCACGCCCCAGCGCCCTGCGCCTTCGTTCCATCCGAGGCGGCCGTCGGTGCGGTTGCGCGCGCTGCCAACGCTAAAGCCGGGCGCGCTCAGGCAGGTGCCTTGCTGCACTGAGTCTGCATTGCAGCGGGTTGCACCCGTATAGGCATGCTGTAGCGTGAAATTGAGTTTGCCCGAAGCCACATCGCGCCACACATAATCAAGCCCGGTGGCGGCTGAAAAACGCGGTGTGCCGACCGCTTGGCCGCTCAGATTAACCCCGCCGCTGGAGGTAAAGCCGCCATAATTATGATTGATATATTCCGAGGCCAGATACAGTTTTAAGCCGTTGGACGGTTGCCAGCGCAGTTCCAGATCCAGCCCTTTGGCGCGCTGGTCGCTGCTGGAAACCTGATAGCTGGGCACGCCGCTATTGCTGCCGTTGGGTATCAGGCTGAGCGATTGCAAATTGGTAAATTTATAGGCGAACAACGAGGCATTGAGCAGCAGCTTATAATCGCGGAAATAGCTCTTTAGACCCAGTTCCAGATTCACCACTTTTTCCGGCTCAAAGCGGCCACCCACCAAAACCGCATTGAAACCACCGGCCTGGTAGCCCTTGGAGAGCGAACCATACCACATCACATCCGGCGTGCTGTGATACGCCAGCACCGCGCGTGGGCTGATATCATTCCAGCTTTTTTTGATGACGAGGGGTACGCTGGCTGCGCCGGAAATATTGGCGTTGGGGAGTAACTGGTTTTGCGTCAGCAGGCCTCTGATCATCACCGCCTGTTCCGCAGTAATTGCCCCGGCTTGCACCAGGCCGGGGAAGAAACCTTGTTGATCCAGCAGCCCCAGTGTTGCATCCAGCGTGGCGGCGGTGCGGTTGGGCGTGAGCCAGCTAAATTCCTTTTCGTCGTGGGTAAAGCGAATACCCGTGGTCAAGTCAAGTTTCGGCGACAAATGCCAGATCACATCACCATACACCGCCTTGGCGCTATTTCTGCCCCGGTTGAGTATATTCTCTTGCCAGGCGTGCCCAAAAAAATTGACCGGAATCCCAAGTTGCTGGGCGATACCATTGAGGTTGCCATACACCGGAAAGCCGGCCACATTATTAAACAGCGTATTGAGGGTATCCGTATTGATATTGACCTGGTTGGTTTGATTGGCCGCTTCGTGAAACCAACTGACGCCGCCGACCCAATCGGCCAGCGCATTTTTACCTGCCAGCTTGAATTCTTGCTGCCAGGTGGTGTTGCCTTCGATATTGGGGGCATCCAGATAGGTATTGACGCGATTGGTGCCATCTTCTTCCATGATATTGAGCGAATTGAAGTGGCGGTAAGCGGTGGTGGAAGTGAAATCGGCCCAGCCCAATGGACGTTCCACGCGCAAGGTGATGCCGTCAAAACGGCGGCTTTCCAGTGCTCCCACTACGTCGTTGAGTAAGGGGCTGCGGCGCGGATCGACAAAACTGCCGGGGTCGGCAGGAAAGGGCGGTGCCGCACCCGCAGCGGGTGGCTTGATCAAGGATGCCCCCAGGCGTGGCGGCTGGCTTAGTTCTTCATGTTCCCAGGACAGCAAAACACGGGTGCTTTGCGGCGCATTCCACAGCAGTGCGACGCGGGTGCCAGTGCTATGCTCGCGATTCAATTTTGTGCCCGTGGCCGCATCGGTGAACTGGCCGTCGCTCTGGTTGTTGACGGCGCTCATGCGCAGCGCCATGCTGTCATTGAGCGGCACGTTTAACACCGCATCGAGATAGCGCAAACCATAGTTACCCAGGCGCAGATGGCTATCAAATTCAAAATCTTTGGTCGGCGTTTTGGAGACAATCGAAATCGCCCCGCCGGCGCTGTTGCGCCCAAACAAAGTGCCTTGCGGCCCCTTGAGCACTTCAATTCGTTCGACATCGTTAAAATTGAGCAAGGCACCGCCGCTTTTGCCCGTGTACACCCCATCCACATACACGCCCACGGGCGAATCGGTGCCGATGCCAAAGTCGCGGTTGCCGACGCCGCGTAAAAAGAAGATCGGTTGGGTTGGCTGGCTACCATCCACACTCAAGCCGGGGATATACCCTTCAATCGAACTCAAGCTGGTGGCGGCCAGTTTGTCGAGTTGATCGGCATTCAAAATCTGAAATGAAATCGGCACCGCTTGCGCTTCTTGCTTGCGGTTTTGCGCGGTGACGGGAATGGTGGTGACCGGACTATTGTCGGTGGCGGCAGGGGCTTGTGCGAAGGCGGCAGCAGCGGGTAAGGTGAGTGATAGTGCTTGCAGTGCTTGCAGTGCTTGCGGTAAGGCGATGGCGATTTTACGTTTGTGTCCTGGCATGGTGGCTCCGGCTTGTATTATAGGTAATGGCACCAGGCGTGCTTTGCCAGGTGGATTTTGTATGTAAATATAACATTTCTCGATTGGTAAATTGAGTATTTTTCTATGACGTGCATGAAAGAAGATATATAAGTGTTGTTGTCCGACCAATAAAATACCCATGTCACCCAATAAAACACCCAATTACACCCATTTATACCCATTTACACCCAATTCAACCAGTCAAAGATTCGACAACCAGCCGCCCATCAAGCCGCCAGCGCAGAATGCTTCATGCTACACTCGCAATTCTATGTGACTGGCATCTTACCTTTGGAGACTTCATGAAGCTGACCGCTGTTTTACTTTCCGCCCTGTTGGGCCTGTTGGGTCTATGCACCAGCGCCTTGGCGCAAACCAAATGGGATTTACCTTCTGCCTATCCGGCAGGTAATTTTCATACTGAAAACTTGAATCAATTTGCCAAAGATGTCGATAGCGCCACCGGCGGTAAGTTAAAAATCACCGTGCATGCCAATGCTTCGCTGTTCAAAGCGCCGGAAATCAAACGCGCCGTACAAACCGGGCAAGCCCAAATCGGCGAATTGATTTTAGTCAATTTTGAAAATGAAAACCCGATTTTCGGCGCAGACGGCATTCCTTTTTTAGCCTCCAGCTTTGCCGACAGCGAAAAACTGTACCAGGCGCAAAAGCCCTTGCTCGATAAAATTCTGGCGGCCCAGGGCATGAAATTGTTGTATGCCGTGCCATGGCCACCGCAAGGCCTGTACACCAAGCGCGAATTGGCTTCAGTGGCGGGCATGCGCGGCGTGAAGTGGCGTGCGTATAGCCCGGCCACCGCCAAAATGGCCGAATTGATCGGCGCACAACCCGTCACCATTCAGGCGGCAGAAGTGAGCCAGGCCTTTGCCACTGGCGTGGTGGAAGCGATGATGAGTTCCGGCGCGACTGGCTACGACAGTAAAATTTATGAATCGGTGAAATACTGGTATGACACCCAGGCCTGGTTACCCAAAAATGCCGTCATCGTCAATCTAAAAGCTTTTAACGCACTCGACCCGGCGGCCCAGCAAGCGCTGACCAAGGCGGCGCACGAGGCCCAATTGCGCGGCTGGAAATTGAGCGCCGAGAAAAATGAATGGTATAAAAAAGAATTAAGCGCCAAGGGCATGAATATCGTGCGCCCCAGCCCCAAACTGGCCGCCGACCTGAAACAGGTGGGTGCCACCATGCTGGCCGACTGGGAGAAAAAAGCCGGTAGCGACGGGCAAGCGTTATTGACCGCTTATCGTAAGAAATAAGCCCACATCATGGAGACCCGGCACATCGCATCCACGCCGCCTGCGCCCAAGGCAGGCCGCTTGCGCCGCGCGCTCAACTTTTTGTATGACATCAGCGCCGCGTTGGCTGCGCTGATGTTGGTGATGACGCTTTTGATGGTGCTGGCAGGCATGGCGCAGCGCTACCTGCCGTGGCGCTTTTACGGCACCGATTCGTATGCTGGCTACTGCATGGCGGCATCCGGCTTTTTAGCCTTGGCGCATACCTTAAAAAAGGGCGAGCATATCCGCGTTACCCTGCTTTTAAATGCGCTACGCCCGCCGTATCAAGCATATTTGGAGCGCTTTAGCCTGCTGTTGGGCACCCTGTTGGCAGGCTTGTTCTGTTATTTCAGTGTATTCCACACCTGGCAATCGTGGGAGTTGCACGATATTTCAACCGGCACCGACGCCACCCCACTGTGGATACCGCAATTGGGCATGGCCCTGGGCAGCGTGGTGTTTTTGCTTGCCGTGCTGGATGAATTGCTGCTCGAATTAACCGGCCGCCGCCACGGGGCCAATAGTTCCGAGGGTTCAGACACTGCAAAGGCGCTACACCATGAATGATTTATTGATTGCAGGGCTGTTAATTCTCGCTCTGGTGCTGATCCTGGGCAGCGGGGTCTGGATTGGATTGGCCTTAACCGGGGTGGCCTGGGTCGCGATACTGTCCTTGTCCACGCTGCCAGCCGGGGCCAGCATGGCGCACACCATCTGGGGCAGCGCCTCCAGTTGGACGCTGACCGCCTTACCGCTGTTTATCTGGATGGGGGAGATTTTATTTCGCACCAAACTCTCCGAGAGCATGTTCAAAGGCCTGGCCCCATGGGTGAATTGGCTACCGGGGCGCTTATTGCATACCAATATCATCGGCTGCACCATTTTTGCGGCGGTGTCCGGCTCCAGTGCCGCCACCTGCGCCACTATCGGCAAAATGACGCTGCCAGAACTGACCCGGCGCGGCTACCCGCGTGACCAAATCATCGGCTCGCTGGCGGGCGCGGGCACGCTGGGTTTACTGATACCGCCTTCGATCATCATGATCGTCTACGGTGTCAGTGCTGACGTCTCGATTCCACGCCTGTTTGTGGCCGGTGTGGTGCCGGGTTTATTGCTGGCGGCTTTGTTTAGCGGCTACATCATCGTCTGGTCATTGCTCAATCCCGATAAAATCCCGCTCTCGACGGAACAATACACACTGCGTCAGCGGCTGTATGAATCACGCCATTTGCTGCCCGTGGTCGGCTTGATCAGCGCCGTATTGGGCAGTATTTATACCGGTATTGCCACCGCCACCGAAGCGGCAGCGGTGGGCGTGGTGGGCGCTTTTGTTCTTTCGGCCTTGCAAGGCAGCTTAAGCCGCGCCACCTTTGCGCAAGCCTTGATGGGGGCCACGCGCCTGTATTGCATGATCGCGCTCATCCTCGCGGGCGCAGCCGCGCTGACACTGGCCATGGGTTTGGTTGGCTTGCCGCGCCATCTGGCCGAATATGTCAGCACGCTGGGCTTGAGCCCCTTTCTGTTGATTGTGGTGCTGGCGCTGTTTTACATTGTGCTGGGCTGTTTTCTGGATGGGATTTCGATGGTGGTGCTCACCATGGGCGTGGTCTTGCCGACGGTGCAGGCAGCGCAGATCGATTTGATTTGGTTTGGCATTTTTGTGGTGATGGTGGTGGAGATGGCGCAAATTACGCCGCCCGTTGGCTTTAATTTGTTTGTCTTGCAAGGCATGACCCAGTTGCAAATGACTTATATTGCCCGGGTTGCATTGCCGTTTTTCTTTTTGATGTGCGGTATGGTATTGTTGCTATGGTTTTTTCCCGCCATTGCCACGTATTTGCCGGGAAAAATGTAGGAGTGGCGCATGGATCAAGTTCCACCTGTACCGCCATCGCCTGAATCGCCCGATTTGTCGCAACGGGTGCGCGCGCTGGAGCACGTGCTGGCGCTGGAGCGCAAACTGCGGCGCAGCAAAGAGCAAACCGCCAATGCGTTGCGCCAACGTCTGGCGCAACATGTCGGCCACGCCAGCCAAGCCAGCCAAGCCAGCGCGCTCGCGCAGCCAAGCGTCACGCTCGACCCGGATTCCACCCGTATCGCCCCGGCCCATTATCAGACGCGCATGGCCGACCAAATGCAGGCGGCGGCCAACATGGCGGCGCTGGCCTTGCCGTCGGGCTTTCGCCTGTTCGAATACCGCATCGACCAGGTGTTGGGCCAAGGCGGCTTTGGCATTACCTATTTGGCCACCGACATCAACTTGAATACCCGCTTTGCGATTAAAGAATATCTGCCCGCCGAATTTTCTTGCCGCGCCAGCGATTTTTCTGTGGTGCCGCGTTACCCGGAAGACAGCCAAACCTATCAAACCGGCTTGGAGAATTTTTTATATGAAGCGCGCACCCTGGCCAGTTTTCGCCACCCGAATATTGTGCGGGTGGCGCGCTTTTTTGAAGCGTACCGCACCGCCTATATTGTGCAAGAATATGAACAGGGCCAATCGCTGCGCGCCTGGTGGCGTAGCGACTTGCGGTGCGATTTGCTCAGTGATTCAAAGCACCAATCCAATCTGCCAGAATCTGAAATGCTGAGCCTGCTGCAACCCTTGCTGGACGGCTTGGCCCAGGTGCATGCAAGCGGCTATCTGCATCGTGACATCAAGCCCGACAACATCATGGTGCGTGATCACAATGGTAGCCTGGTGTTACTCGATTTTGGTGCCGCGCGCCAAAGCAGTGCCGGCTTGCAAGACTTGACCCCGGATGGGTCGGATGGATCGAACCTGCCGAATATACCGATCGTGACACCCGGCTATGCGCCGCCCGAGCAATATCAGGGCCAAGAGCAAGGGCCGTGGACCGATATCTATGCCATGGGTGCGACTTTGTATTGGATGGTGACGGGGGAAAAGCCGCAAGCGGCACCGCTGCGCGCCATGGCGCAGCAACACGGCCAAAGCCCCATGCCTGGCGCGCAGCAACTGGCGCAGGGCCGTTATAGCGCCGCGTTTTTGCAAGCCATAGATGAAGCCTTGTGCCTGGAAGCAAGTAGCCGCCCGCAAAGCGTGGCCGAATTTTGCCAGCGTTTATATGCCAACCACAGCGCCAGCCTCGGTTTGCAAGAGGCCTTGCGCCTGCGCCTGGGCGAGGCGGTGAAACAGCGCTTGCGCCTGGGTTGGCTGCGCCG
>CAMBDR010000054.1 GCA_945864765.1 Janthinobacterium lividum
AATTCGCCCGCTGCCACCGCCAACATCTTCATAAAATTGCGCAACGAGGTGGCTCGGTTCACCGCTTTCGATAAACCACCACCCACTTCATCGGACCATAAACTACCCACCGCGCCATCCATAAAACACACCCCGGTGGCGCTGGCCGCACGCGGGTAGGGGCCTTCGCCCACCAACACATAGCGCACCTGATCCAGCGGCTGGGCAAAGGCGGCAAACATGCGGTTTTCTGTCGGTAAATACGGTTCGGCCAGCAATTGCGGCAAATAGTTGGCATCAACCCGCATCATTGCGGCCAAGCCTTGGCGCAAGCTTGGCAGCCATGAACTATGTGCCAAGCTTAATGTGGTTTCAATTGCTTCAGTAAAGGGTGGCAAGGGCGGCTGGGTGCTTGGATTCATGAAAATCAAGGAAGTGAAAAAAAACCACAGTGTAGCAGCTTGTGAACATCAAAAATTTAATCGCAATTATTTTGTTTGATAAGTGTATGAAAAATAAGACTTATTTGCAAATTTACAAAAGCAAATCAGCTTGCAGGAGGCTGTTTTTTGATGGCCACTCGTACTTTCGGACGATTGCCGGGCGATGCCGCTTCCGATATCTTTCTCTCCTGTCTACTACGAAACCGAAATGAGTGAGATCATTTAAATGAGTGCGTGGGGGCAAACTATGCGGCAGTGCAGAAGTATTTTTTAAATTGATTGGCTTGTTCTTGTATTTAATGTGTTTATAGTTAGCGCCTAAACGAGTAGTGTATTTTTACATGGAGCTAGCGTAGATGTGGTTGAAAAAATTCCACAACATCAAAAAATCAAGCAAGCAAATGATTGAATTTTGAAAAAAGCTGTGCTATCGTATTACTTAACGAGCGAATGACTCGTTTATAAACTTAAAAAATGGAGACAGTTATGAAATATTTACTACCGATTTTGTGCGTTGCATCAAGCATGGTTCACGCTGCTGAAACCGAATCATTTTGGAGCAATAGCGCCTATAACGCCGTGACCAGTTTGGCCACGACCGTTGCCCAAAGTACCGATGCCAAGCACCCTGGTTCAAATGTGTATCGCTATACCAGCTTTACTATTACCGACTATAAAACCACCGATGGTAAGAGCGTGCGTATTTGGACGCCGGTTGGTGCAACAGGTAAAATGCCGATGGTTGCGTTTGGTGCAGGCAAGTCCCTGGGTAACCCAACCAACTACCAGGCCATGTTTGAACATTTAGCCAAAAAAGGTATGGTCGTTGCCAATATTCAATTTGAAGGCAGCTTTTTCGATACCGATTTCGTTAAGTTTGCCAAGTATTTCAATAATGCAGTCAAGCAAACTTTGGCCAAAGCACCGTTGGCCGATGCCAGCCAAGTGTTTTATGCAGGCCATAGCCTGGGTTCACAAGTTTCGGTGATCGCTGCTGCATTGGCGACCACAGCCGATACCACCAACCAATTTGTTGATCCAAAAGGCATGATTTTAATGTCGTATGACAATAGCCGTGGCCCTAATAATGCGGGTGATTTGAATAACCCTGCCGCCGGTTATGCGGTGAAAGTGGCACCTGCCGTACAAGCCGTGATTTTGGAATTCGCCGATGACAGCATCGCTGGCCCTAGCAAAAATTATGCGCAAGCGTTGTATGGCAAATTGCCTTCCACCAAAAAGCAATGGGTACGCGTCAATGGCTCAAGCTTTGGTTCGACTTATGCTTTGGCGGCTGACCACAATAGCCCATTGACCGCTGGCGGCGCGCCTTTGAATATTGGCGGCAAAGCGGTATTGAATACACTCGATTGGAATATGGTTTGGAAAATGGTGGCGGGTTTGCCTTTATCAACCATCAACGCTGACCCGCTGCCCTACATTACTGGCGCAGGTTTGCTCAATGGCGGCACGGGCACGGGTGGTGCGATTTTGAACCATACCTTGATGAGCCAAAGTTTCTAAGATGTTTGGTTTGATGCCGTAGATGGCTCAGAAAGTAGTAAACAGTAAGTAGTTAAGTAGTAGGCAGTAAGTAGTAGAGGTTGTAGTTTGTTGTTGTTTCTTCAGGCAAGGTGTCTTTAGGCGGGAATGGTGAGCTGTTCCCGCTATTTTTTAAACCAAACTCATCTCTTAAATTTATCCTTCAAGTTCATCTTTTAAATTGCTATTTTAAATTCATCATGAAATTAACGAATTCCATTGCAGCATTCACTGTTGCCAGCGTTTTGGCTGGGCCCGCTATGGCCGCCACCTATTGCCCCGCCATTTACACCAAGGGTAAATTACCTTTGAAATTCATGCCCGGTTTTGTACATGTCGATAAGTATTCTGACGGCGACGGTTTGAGTATTTCCAGCTTTTTAAATGCAGCAAAAAATACCAATCCCGGCCCACCGTATATTCCTTTTGAGCGCGATCTGGTCGCCCGTATTCCCGCCCTCAACAGTTTGAATGCATCCACCTTCGATCCGACCAAGCAAGTGCAAATTCTGACTGACTTGAACGGCACCAGCAATACCGTGTGGCCGAATGAAGTGGAAATGCTGCCCAGTGGTATGTTGTCATTTCGCGCTTTATTGGTGCCACAAGGCTTTATCAGTGCCGCCAAACCGGGTCGTTTGACCATTGTTAACCTCGATGCTACTGCCAAGACCGAATATTTGGTTCATCAAAGTACCCAATCTACAGGTAGCCCGACTGACCCTGCCAATTCACCGCGCGCTTATCATAAAGCGGTATTTATTGATATGGATGGCGATGGTAAGAAAGATATCGTCACCGTGCGCTCCGGCTTTCGGGTTGGTGCGACCACTTATCCACCATTTAGCGAATTGGTTTGGTTTAAAAATCCGGGTACGGCCATCCAGGCCAATGTGCCCTGGAAAGAAACCGTGATCTGGGGTGGCCCAACGGCAAACTTTATGGGACCCGATATTGCTTTGGACGCGGCTGATCTGAATAAAGATGGCATTCCCGAAATCGTGGCCACCCATTTCTTCTCGGGTGGTACAGGTCAAGGCATGCCCACCAGCGGCAAAATTACTTTGTATGGCGCACCAGTAGGCGGTAAATGGAGCGATGTGAATTTGGCGACCGGCAAATTGCCGCAAGTACGCGATTTGAGTAGCGATCAAGGCTTCCCATTTGCCGTGCAATTGGTCGATTTGAACCGCGATGGCAAGCTTGATATCCTGGCCAGCAATCATGCACCGGATAATTGCACCACACAAACCGCTAGCATTATACCGGGTCGTGTGTATGCGCTGGAAATGCCAAAAGACGGCAAAATTTTTAGCACCCCATGGATTACTCATATTTTGCAAAATAATATCCGCCCCAATCCAACTTTGGCTGGCACCGCCGGTAGTGGCCGTTTGGCACCAGGTAAAGCCCATGCCTTTGTTCCGGTTAAAGCACAAATCGGCTTGGTGAAACCACAAATTGTGGTTGGTGGCGACGAAGCCGGTAAAGTGTGGGTCTTGCGTGCGCAAAATAATACCGATACCACCAATTGGAATTATGATGTCGGCGTGATTTTTGATATCAATGTCAGCTTGGGTGCCAACACCACACAAACGCCGATTGCAAGTGGCCCGGCTGCCGGTCGTACCAAATCTACCATTGGCGGCATTGCGGTACGTTACAACAGCTTGGGCTATGCTGAATTGTATGTGCCCGTGTATGAGGCGCAAGAGATCCGTATATTCAGCTATCAAGCCAGCACGAGTCCCTTGCCTTGTATGACTGAGCAGCGTCTGGCATGCCCTGTGGCCAAGTAAGAGGCCAAGTAGGGCAGCCATCCAACGTGCCGGGGCCGTTTCAGGCCTTGGCATTGTCATGTTGGCGTTGCCAGCGAATCGATTCGGGAATGGATTCCGGCCAGAGGCATGGCCGGGTTCAGCCCGTTTAGTTGACCATCGCCGCAGCGAGGCGAATATGCGTTTCCATGCCAACCGGGTCATTGAGTTTTTGGGCTCTTAAGGCTTGGGCGATTTCGCTCATTCCGCGCAGCCGCTCTTCGAAACCGGACAGGCCTGCATCAGGGCGCACCAATTCAGTCATTCTTTTTTGCACATCGCGCAAACCTGCTTCGCTGCCATTTCTTGCATGGATCAAACCAAGTTCAAGTAACACCGCCGCCAATTCAGCAGGCGGGCGTTTCTCGGCATCAGCGTTCAAGCTGGCCAAGGCAGTTTGCATTTCCGGCCAGGTATTGTCGGCCTCGGCAAGGCTGCGCAATACCCGGCCTTCCTGCGCCAACGAGGGGGATTTGCGTGCTTTGCCCAGTGCCAGTGCCAGGGTTTTTTGCGCCGCATCGGTATTGCCCATCATGCGGCTCAATTGCTGGCTATAACCATAGAGCACGGCGGCACTGGTATCGGGCGCAATTCGGGTCAGGGTGTCGAGCTGGCCGGTCAATAAAATCGCTTTTTGCCGATAACCATGGACGAGCCGGGTTTGGGCATGATGCAGGATGGCCCGGCCACGCCCGATCAATAATTCATGGCCGATACGCGGATCATTTTTATTGCCTTTTTGCGCTTTGTAGGCATCTTCTGCCAAATTAAACAGCGGCGTGACGGCGTCCAGGTCAAGATCCGGGCGATGTAAAAGAATGGCCGCAATATGCGCACTGGTTACGCAGCGTTCGCCATCATCGGGCACCGTTGCCACTTGTTTGCTGAGGTTGGCAATCGATTCTTGCCCCGGTTTCAGATTATGTACAATTGCCCAGGCATCGACTTCGAGTTGTACGACGCGCAATTGCAGCGCTACCTTGATATTGGTGCTGACTTTGGCGAGCGTCGAGATTTTGTCGATTAACTCGCGAGATCGATCAATTTGCCCGATTTCAGCCAGCATCAGGGCTAATTCGGTTTGTACATCCAGCTTGGCCTCAGGCGTAATAATGGGCGTCAGGTTGCTGGTATCCATCGGCGGCGCATCTGGCGAGCCGGGGCTGGCAAGCAGTGAATCTTTTGGATCAATCGCCACCCCCTGTTTTGCGGCTTCGGCATCTTTGCCGGCAGCGCGTGCCAAATCGACTTGCAATTGATTGGTTTGTTTGAGGATTTTTTGCACATCATCGTCTTTGCTATTGGCGCTGGTGGTATTGAGAACCTGACGCTTGCTGTCAGAATCAAACGACAGCATTTTGCCACCAAAGAAGGCCCCCACGATGGCCAGTAGTGCCAATACAGGGACGCTATAGGGTGGCATTTTGTCCAGCGCGCTTTTGCGGTTTTTCCCGATTTTGCCGTATTTTTGTTCCATTTCGGCTTTGATTTGGGCGCGAATTCTTTGCTCCATTTCCAGACGGCGGGTCGATTCTTCGATTTTCTTTTGATCGCGCAAGGCAAATTCAACCAAATCGCGTTCTTTCTTCATCAAACGCTTGCGTAATAAAAATTCTTCGGTGAGCTTGTTGATATACACGCCGCAGTTGGGGCATTGCGTTTCCGGCGAAGGGAGCACCTTGGTTTCACAAGCCGGGCAAACCATTTTGCCGTCACTTGTCTTTTGCGTGAGTTTTTTTAGTTTTAAAGTATGGGTTACTTCGGCGCGAAAGCCGACGCTCTCAAATTTTTTTGCGGTCGCGTCGGCTTTGTCGCGCGGGACATCGGTTTTAACTTTGACCATCCGATGTTCCTGAATCGACTTCATCAAATGCGCCAGCATTTCTTCGGGCACGCCCAAGCCTTGTCTGGCTTGTTGTTCAACAATCGACCTCTCTACCCACTCGGGTAAAGATACCACCACGTCATAGGTAAAGTTGGATTCATCCGGCGCTTCGGGCGGGCTTTCCTGGTCAGACATGGTGCCTCCTTACTGCAACGCTGGGATGGGTGTCGAGTGTGCGCATAGATTGCATAGATTGCATAGCTTGCATGAATTGAATAGGTTGAATGATGTTGTGACGCTAAAAATCAGGATTCGTCATCCACGACAGGCCCGTTCCAATAAATTTGACCCAGCATGTGTAAATCCAACTCTCGAATGATAAAGGCCAGATCTTTGGCAATATTGCGCAGAATTAAAAAACCCAGGGCCGGATTGGCTTCACACAGCGCCATTAATGCATCGGCTGCAATCGAGAGCAGCAGCGTATCGGGCGCACGGCTCCTGACGCTCGCTTCGCGGCTGGCCTTATCGATAAAGGCAATTTCGCCAAAGGATTGGCCGCTGGTGAGTGTTGCCAATACAACCACATCGCTGTCCAGAATTTGCTGATCTGCTCCGTAGAGTGCTTGATTGTAGTTGCGGTGCGAGACTTCGATGCTGCCGCTCACAATCACGAACACTTCCCGGCTCGAATCGCCCTCATGAAAAACAAATTCATCTTGCAAGACATGCCGTTCTTCAGTAATGGCAGCTACCATCTGTAGTTGTTCTTGCGATAAATTGTAAAATAAATCGCTTTGTTTTAGCGCATTGACTTTATCCATCGTTTCCTCATTGTGGCCAAGCGGTGTTACTTTTTACGGCGGTTTTGCTGTTCAAATTCGCGCTTGACGCGGTCGCGCCGGATTTTGTCATAAGCATCATGCGCCTTGTTTTTATCCAGCCCAAGCATCCGCTCCAAAAATTCAAACCAGACAAAGGTCGCTGCAAAGGCGAGGATAACCCACCACCAGGACATTTCGGCGAAGCGCCACACCTCAAAATATTTAAGGGCGACTAATAAAACGGTGAGTATGATCATTGGCATGATGGTTCCTTACAGACAATTGCATTTGCTAAGTGTGGTACGCTTCGGGCTTGCTGTCAACTGCTTCCTGCTGCAAGGCGTTAAGGAGCGGGTAAGTTGGCAGTGAGTGTGGAAAAACGCGCTACAATAGTGAAAATTAATTCTCTGGGGAAAATGATGAAAACGACTTTATGGTTAGCTGTGGCAGTGGGTATGTTGGTATCAGGTGGCGCGATGGCGAACGCTGATTTGGCGAAATCGAAAAACTGTATGACCTGCCATGCGGTTGCCAACAAAGTGGTTGGCCCGGCTTTTAAAGATGTTGCAGCCAAATATGCGGGGCAAAAAGATGCCGAAGCCAAGTTGGTGACCAAAGTGATCAAGGGTGGTAGCGGTACTTGGGGTGCGGTTCCCATGCCAGCCAATCCGCAAGTGACTGAGGCTGACGCCCATACCCTGGTAAAATGGATCTTGTCGCAAAAGTAAAGCTTGCCTTCTGCTTGTGGCATCGAAAAAAAGCGCTCATTGAGCGCTTTTTTTATGTCTTGCCGAAAACCGGGAGCACGCACGAAGGATGCTTTCGTGCGTGTCGGGCAAGTAACTTATTTGGTAACGGTCAGGATTTCACGTTTGCCTGCTTTGTAGGTGTACAAAGTCAGTGTGCCGTCTTTGATGTCGCCCTTGGCATCAAAAGCGATATTGCCAGTTACACCTTTGTAGTTGGTCTTGGCCAGAAATGGCAGGTAGACTTTAGGCTCAGCCGATTTGGCGTTCTTCATCGCTTCAACCATCACCATCACTGCGTCATATACGTAGGGTGCGTATAGTTCGACATTAAGATTAAATTTCTTCGTATAAGCGGCTTTGAAGTCTTCAAGGCCTTTTTTGCCTGATTCTTCCACGCCACCAGCTTCTGCGCAAACTATCTGGTCATTGGATACGACACCTATTGTAGATTTGCCCAATGTGTCTGTACACATGCCGTCGCCGCCCATGAATTTGGGACTCATACCCAGTGACTTCATTTGTTTCAACATAGGGCCAGCGACTGCATCCATACCACCGAAGAAAATCAGATCAGGGTTCTTGCCTTTGATCGAAGTTAAAATCGCATTAAAGTCAGTTGCTTTATCGGTGGTAAATTCTTTCGAAATGATTGCTACGCCCGAACCTTTTTTCGATTCTACGCCTTTGATGAATTCATCTGCCACGCCTTGGCCGTAAGCGGTACGGTCATCAATCACCGCAATTTTTTTGGCTTTGGAAATTTGCACTGCATAGCGACCTAAAGTGCTACCTAACTGACCATCATTGGCCACCACGCGGAATGCGGTTTTGAAGCCTTGCTGGGTGTACTTGGTTGCGGTTGCTGATGGAGAAATCTGTGGGATGCCCGCATCAAAGTAGATTTTTGATGCCGGAATGGTGGTGCCGGAATTCAAGTGACCAATCACGCCATTGACCTTGGCATCGACCAGTTTTTGTGCAACGGCGGTACCTTGCTTAGGGTCGCCTGCATCATCTTCCGCCAGTAATTCAAATTTGGCTTTTTTGCCGCCGATCATAACGCCTTTGGCATTCAATTCGTCAATAGCCATTTTTGCGCCATTTTCATTGTCTTTGCCATAGTGCGCAATATTGCCGGTAATAGGGCCAACGTGGCCGATTTTGACAACCAGGTCTTGCGCGAAAGTGCTACCAGCAAAGGCAAACGCCACTGCGCCAACCAAGGGTATAAGTTTTGTATTGAACTGCATGAATATTCTCCTAACGATGAAAAAGGCTAAATTGGAACCTGACGCCATTCATACCTGCCTATATTGAAACGAGTATCTGGACAGGCAGAAAGGTACAGCATATCCAGGCGTAAGCAAAGCATTTTTATACGGTTATGACGTTGCGGTTTCGTTTTTTATTGGGTGTTTGTCGCACCAGGCGACAGGAGAGGAACGCCTTACAGAGTAGCTGGTTGACAAAATGCGGCTTATTTGCGAAATTCATTTGTGAAATTCAAATTTTAAGTTGACTGTTGCGATTCAACAACGAAGCGAGAAAATTCATCGTCAGAAAGGCTATTGTCGGGTTTGACAAGCGGCTTTGTGCAAACGCTGAAATAAATTTGCCATGGGATTGAGCAGGTTTGGTAAAATCGCGCTTTGCATCCACTTCGCCATTCAAAAAATTATGCGCACAGAGAACACCACACCCGCACACCCCACTGTCTCCCGTCTTGATTACACCGCGCCAAGCTATTTGGTGCATACCGTTGAAATGGGCTTTGATCTTGATCCTGGCGCTACCCGCGTCGCCACTCGCTTAACCATGAGCTGCAATCCCGCCAGTCGGGTGGGTAAGGCGGGCAAGGCGAGTGCTGCCAGTTCTGTCGGCGGCGAGATTGTGCTGCATGGTGAGCAACAAAAGTTGATTCGCCTGCGCATGAACGGTCAGGTGCTGAACAAGAAACATTATCAGCTCAGCGCCACCCAATTACGCATTCCCAATGCCCCGCCAGAGGTGACGCTGGAAATTGAAACCGAGTGCTCACCCAAGGCCAATACCTCGCTGTCGGGTTTGTATGTTTCCAATGGCAATTTCTTTACCCAGTGCGAAGCCGAAGGTTTTCGCCGCATTACCTACTTCCCGGATCGCCCCGATGTGATGGCGAAATTCACCGTCATGTTGCGTGCCGATAAAAAGCGCTATCCGGTCTTGCTCTCCAACGGCAATCTGATCGAGCAAGGCGATTTGGACGATGGCCGTCATTACGCCAAGTGGGAAGACCCATTTAAAAAGCCCTCCTATCTGTTTGCCCTGGTGGCGGCACAATTGGTGGTGCAGGAAGAAAAATATACCCTCAAATCGGGGCGCGAAGTGTTGTTGCAAGTGTGGGTGGAAGAAGGCAATCTGGACAAAACCCAACATGCGATGGATTCGCTGAAAAACAGTATCCGCTGGGATGAAGAGCGCTATGGCCTGGAATTGGATCTGGATCGCTTCATGATCGTGGGTACGGGCGACTTCAATATGGGTGCGATGGAAAACAAGGGTTTGAATATTTTCAATACCAAGTTGTTGCTGGCCAATCCGAGTGTGGCAACCGATGTCGATTATGCCGACATTGAAGCCGTGGTCGGCCACGAGTATTTTCACAACTGGACCGGTAACCGCGTCACCTGTCGCGATTGGTTTCAACTTTCGCTCAAAGAAGGTTTGACCGTATTTCGCGACCAGGAATTTTCTGCCGATATGATAGGCACCGAATCCGGGCGGGCGATTTGCCGTATCGATAACGTGCGCTTGCTACGCCAAGTGCAGTTTGCTGAAGATGCAGGCCCGATGGCGCATCCGGTGCGGCCCGATACCTATGTCGAAATTAATAATTTTTACACGGCCACGGTCTACAATAAAGGCGCGGAAGTGGTGCGTATGGTTCAGACCCTGGTTGGGGTAGACGGCTTTCGCAAAGGCATGGATTTGTATTTCAAACGGCATGACGGGCAAGCGGTGGCGTGTGATGATTTTCGCGCCGCCATGGCCGATGCCAATGGCCGTGATTTTAAACAGTTTGAACGCTGGTATAGCCAGGCCGGTACGCCCAGGGTTAAGGCAGTCGGGCGCTATGATGCAACCAAACAAACGTATGAACTGACCTTGTCGCAACGCAGCGAGCCTAGCCCTGGTCAAGCCAAAAAGCAGCCGTTTCATATTCCGGTGGCTTGTGGTTTGCTTGGCAGTGATGGGCGCGATTTGCCGCTGTATCTTGAAAATGGTGTGCAAACCGGTGCGAAAAGTGGGGCAAGCACGCTGGTACTGGAATTGACCAAGGCCAAACAAAGCTTTGTGTTTACCGGCGTGAGCGAAGAACCGACACCGTCTTTATTGCGTGATTTTTCTGCCCCGGTTGATTTGGAATATGCCTACACTGACGCACAATTGCTGCATTTGTTTGCCAATGATAGCGACGCCTTTAATCGCTGGGAAGCAGGCCAGCGCCTGATGATGGCACGCTTGCAAAGTTTGGCGAGGAAGGCGCAAAGCGGGGCTGAGCTGACACTGGATGCGACGCTGATCGATGCCATGCGCGCCAGCTTGAACGACACCCGGCTTGACCCCGGTTTCCGCGAATTGGCCTTAACTTTACCCGCTGAAAACGTCATCGCCGAGCAAATGCATGCTGCCAATCCGCAGGCCATTCGCAGCGCGCGCCTGTTTATTCGCAAAGCAGTTGGGCAAGCCTTGCGGGCAGATTTGCTGGCCGCGTATGCAGCCAATCAAACCCCAGGTGCGTATAGCCCGGATGCAAGCTCAGCCGGACGGCGCAGCCTGAAAAACCTGGCGCTACATTACTTGTTTGCCACACCGGATGCGCAGGTGTTAGCCTTGGGGCAGGCGCAGTTTGATGAGGCCAACAATATGACCGACCGCTTTGCTGCCTTGTCGGCTTTGGTGAATTTCATGCCTGATGGTTTGAGTAAGCCTGACGCCAGGCTTGCCGCCAAGGCGCGTGAAAAAGCCTTGGCGCGGTTTTATAAAGACTTCAAGAAAGACCCGCTGGTGGTGGATAAATGGTTCGCCTTGCAAGCCACTGCCATTAATACCGATGTGGCGGCGATGCGGGAGTTGACCAAGCATTCTGACTTTACGCTGAAAAACCCGAATCGGGTGTATAGCTCGGTGTTGACCTTTTGCAAAAACAATCCGGCGCAGTTTCATGCCCTGGATGGCAGCGGCTATGACTTTTGGGTTGAACAAGTGCTGGCATTAAATGCGCTCAACCCACAGGTTGCCTCGCGCGTGGCGCGCAGCCTGGATCGCTGGCGCAATTATGCGCCGGCCTTGCAAGCTAAAATGGAACAAGCTTTGCAACGGGTGGCCAAGAGCAAAAAATTGTCGGGAGATGTACTCGAAATTATTACCAAGGCACTGGCAGCGTAAAGGAGAATGCAATGAAACGTATCAGTTTAACGCAATATCTGGTTGAAGAGCAGCGCTTGCACAATACCATTCCGGCCGAATTGCGCCTGTTGATTGAAGTGGTGGCACGGGCTTGTAAAACCATTAGCCATGCGGTGGGCAAGGGCGCTTTGGGGGATGTGCTGGGCAGTGCGCACAGTGAAAACGTCCAGGGCGAAGTGCAAAAAAAGTTGGATGTGATTTCCAATGAAATTTTGTTGGAGGCCAATGAATGGGGCGGCCATTTGGCGGCGATGGCGTCGGAAGAAATGGAAACCATTCATTTGATTCCAAACCGTTACCCGCGCGGCGAATACATGTTGCTGTTCGATCCGCTCGATGGCTCCAGCAATATCGATGTGAATGTCTCGATCGGCACCATTTTTTCGGTGTTGAAAGCCGCAGAAGGGATGCAAACCCCGACCGAGCAAGATTTTTTACAACCGGGTAGTCAGCAAGTGGCCGCAGGTTATGCGGTGTACGGCCCACAAACCGTGCTGGTGCTCACTA